>JAUWCK010000024.1 GCA_030609345.1 Methanosarcinales archaeon
ACTACCCCTGATTCGTGGAATAATTGTAGCTGCTCTTTATCGACTTTATGGTCTAATCCGGAATTTATAAATACTGTTGAAATAATGTTCATCCCATTATCAGATTTTTTATATAAATAGCATTCTCTTTCAACCAACTTCTTTTCATGTTTGAAACCCCATAAACATTCCATAACCCATTTAGAGATCGCTACCCAATCATATTCGCCTATATATTTAGCAGATAACTTTTTTACCAACCGATAGCTCTCATTACCCTCACCATAAAAATCCCCTCTCGATTGAAATTCAAATTCATTTTTCAGGAAAAATATGACGGTATCAACTTCATTAACATAAGCATCAACTTGCATTTGAGTATAGCCCCGCTCTATACAATCGTTTTCGATGTAATCCAAAAGTTTGGACCCATTGCCTTCTTTTCTAAATTCCGGGCATATATAGAAGTTTTTTAGCTCGACGGTTCCACTTGCCGTAACCCGGATAACTCCATCTCCACCAAGTTTTTCAGCAAACAATCCAAAAGCATGTTTCTTACCATCTTTTATTTCTCTGACAGTGTTTTCAACCCAACCTGTATAGTCAGGATAACCCAAATCTTGAGATAACAAAAGCTCTTTCAGCTCTTGAATTTCTTCTTCGGATATTATCCGATCGGGGTATCCTTCAGCCATGTTTAACCTTCTTCAACGATTCTTATTTTAAATAAAATAAATTTATTATATTTATCTTTATAATTTTTGATAAAAGCCATAACACCGGAATCATTGCGAATAGCTGGCGGTATTGTTTCATCAAATATGGCAGATGGTATTTCTTTAAAAGAATCAACCACCATGCGCTCTGTAATGATCCCCCATAGTGGGTCAGATTGATAACCTCGCCTCAATTCAACTGTTCTGCCTTCTTTTATAGTTTTAGTGTTAAATATGTCATTAATCCCTCGTAACTCCCAATGTTTCTTTCCTTCACGAAACAATTGGTACCATTTCGTATCCAACGGCAAAAATAATCGATTGCTCTTTTTTATTTTATCAATTTGCTCCGGCACCTCAAAAAAATGATTGAGCTTGAGTTGGTCCGATTGCATGATATACTGTATATATCAATGGTATATCAAGGTTACTTCAAACATGGATAACAGCGCCATAAGGCGCAGAGATTCCACAGAATTCATTCGAATGAAGCGATTGGGGTTTTACAGTGTAATGCAGGACTGCTGTGTTCGACCAGAGATCACGGATTGACGAATATCGTGCCCATTCACTCCCCCTTCCTCTTCTTCGCAGCCTTTGCCGCCACCTGCTCGGAAAACACATTCAAGAGATTCATCAGCTTCTCGTACTGCGCTGTCTCGATATGCGAATACCGAATCGGCAGCTTAAACGCCTTCGTCTCCTTCTTGAGCTGACTATAAAGACCCTTTGACCTCGAAGTCAGCGCCTCATCAGTCGTTCCCTCGATCAGCATCACGCCACCTGCCCCTAACTCAAACGCGTGACTCACGATGTCCGCATCCAGCAGATGAATCGAGGGTACCTGAATGAACCGGATGAGCGGCGAATACTGCGTCCTGTTAACCCCTGCAAGATCAGCCGCGGCATAAGCAGCCGGGTCGATGTACACGATCACACCCATGCCAGCATCAAGAATCCCCTCTGCCTGCGCCTTTAACTGCTCCCGCGTATAGTTCGCAATCTCAACAGCCCCCGCTGGGCAGACTGCCGCACATATCCCACATGTGTTGCACGAGAGCGGATCGAGAATAGGCACGGGCTTTTCGCCGTCTCCGCCAACCATCGTCAGCGCACCATAAGGACATTCCAGAGTACAGATGCCGCAGCCGTCGCAGGCATCCGAGATCACGGGTTTTTCAGGCGATACTGAGATTGTGCCAATCCCTAAGAACTGGTGGATCTTGTGGGCTGCACCGATTGCTTCTGTCACCGAGTCGTGGATGTCTTTTGGTCCGACAGCACACCCTGCCACAAAGACACCCTGATTTAATGTATTCACAGGATCAATCTTGACGTGTTTCTCCTCGATAAACCCGTCGCCACCTACAGGAACTCCCAGTTGGTCGGCGAGTTCTCGTGACCCCTTCGAAGGGATAAGCGACGGACAGAGCACAACCATGTCGAACTCAGCTTCCCCGATCTCGCCTAATAATGTGTCCTCGTATCTGACCTGCAATGTATCGCCGAGCGGATTCACCTCAGCCACACGCCCGCGGACAAAGTTAACACCAATCTCCTGCGTATGCTGGTAGAACTCCTCCATCCTTCTTCCTGCCGATCGCATATCGATGTAGAAGATTGTAACGTCCGCATCGGGTTTCATCTTTAAGACGAGCTGCGCCTGTTTCTGCGAATAGATGCAGCAGACCTTTGAGCAATGCTTATTTCCCCGATTGAAGTCGCGGGAGCCGACGCACAACACAAATGCAACCCGCTCAGGAAATGTTCCGTCCGACTTCTGAAGCCTCATGCCGGTCTTGCTCTTGGCAGAGATCATCTCCTCAAACTCGATAGCGGTTATGATGTCCGGATGATCTCCGTAGTGATATTCCTCAATTATTGATGGATCGATCGACTCAAAACCTGTTGCAATCGTTATCGCGCCGCAATCCACCTGTATCTCTTCTTCGCAATCGTCAAGCCGGATCGCACCCGCAGAACAAGCTTTCTCACATGCGCCGCATTCGATGCAGAGCTCCCTGTCGATTATGTATGCCTGTGGGATCGCCTGCGCAAACGGCAGGTAGATCGCATCCGTCGGGCACTTTGCGGCGCATCTGCCACAGGACGTGCACGCCTCGATATCGACGTACCGCGGCGCACGGCGTAGGGTCACGCTGTAATCGCCCGTATTCCCGCCGACCGATGCAACCTCTGTCTGGGTGTAGAGCGTGATATTCGGGTGGTTGAAGACCGCAACCATCTTCGGAGTCAAAATACACTGCGAGCAGTCGAGCGTCGGAAACGTCTTTGAGAGTCCGATCATCTGCCCGCCGATGTATGGGGCTTTCTCGATGAGGATAACCTCACGTTCGTCTGCCATCTCGAGCGCAGCCGTAATTCCGGCAATTCCGCCACCAACAACAAGCGCACGGTCTTTGACATCCTTTATGATCGGGTTCAGTGGCTCGAGGTTCCGCATCCGTGAGATTGCACCCTTCACGAGACCTCTCGCTTTCCTTGTAGCCTCCTCGTGATCCTCATGCACCCATGAACACTGCTCACGGATGTTTGTGATTTCAAGCAGCATCGGGTTGATGCCGGCTTTCTGTGCCATCGCACGGAACGTCTCGAGATGAAGCTTCGGTGAGCATGAGCCGATCACCACGCGATCGATCAATCCTTTCTTGATGTCGCGCTCGATCTGGCTCTGTCCCGCACTGCTACAGAGATAATCCTGAACATTCGTAAGTGCAACGCCGTCCATTCCTGATACTTCGTCTGCGATTGTCTCGACATCAACGACATCGCCGATGTTGCCGCCGCATCTACAGAGATATACGCCAATTTTTTCGCCGTTCATCTCTTTCACCGATCGCCTTTCAGTTTCAGAAGAAAATCCTCGTTCGTCACAAGATTCAGGTCGATTCCGAGTTCCTCTGGCAAATACCCGAATGCGAGTCCCAGGAGCTGGGAATAGTGCAGAACCGGGATATTGTATTCTATGCCGCGCTTCTCCTCAATCTCGACCTGCCCGCCGTCAAACTGCAGGTGGCAGAACGGGCACGCATTAACGATGCAGTCAACGTCCGCATCCCGGATCCGCGATAGTTTGTGCTCCAGCATCTCAAGCGACTTATCAAGAAGCGCAGACCTGACCCCGCCTCCGGCACCGCAGCATGCCATCTTGTCAGGATAGTTGACGCTCTCAGCGCCCGTTGCCTCGACCAGTTCGTCAAAGAAGCGAGGGTCTTCCGTACTCCCGAGCTTTCGTTCCTTTGACGGCTTTACGAGGTGGCATCCGTAGTGCAGCGCGACTTTGAGGTCTAACGGAGACGTCACCATCTCCTTTATCTTTTCAGGTCCTGGATCGTCGTAGAGCAGTTCAATGATGTGCCTGACATCCACGGTTCCCTTGAACTTCTTGCCGATCTTCTCGAGATGGGCGTTTGTGCTTTTCTTAAGCGCAGGATCACCTTTCAGTTCGTTGTTGGCATCCACGAGAGATCCATAGCAGCCATTACAGATCGTCAGCACATCGCGCTCCATCTCTTCTGAGAGCACGATGTTTCGGCTTGCAAGTACAAGCCACGTCGCTTTATCAAACGACCGGAAGACGCCGGGCGCAGGACAGCACGACGCACCGGATAGGTCAGCGTAGTCGATCCCCAGCCGCTCAAGGCAGAGCTTTGTTGCTTTCTCGATTCCGGGATACCGGTTCGGCGTGATACAGCCTAAATAGAGTGATAACTTGTTCATGATGGTTCTCCTCACTCTTGAGCGCCAGCCACGAGTTTGTCAAAGCCGCAGGACTCAAGAAGCGTCTGCACATCGGCAAGTGCATCCGGATATTTGTGAACTGTCTCGGGAAGAGCCTCCAGCCCGAGGCTCTCTCGCTTCTCCTTTACCGCGTCATTGATCGGCACGGCGTGCCCGTGCTCAAGCACCAATTGGCTGACCCTTCGATGTTCCGGAAGCATGATTCCCTCGTGCACCGCGATCGCCCGGATTGCGAGAATCGCGTCAGTGATCTTGATCTCACGCGGACATCGCTCCTGACAGGTGTAGCATGTGGTGCACATCCAGAGGTCGGGGTCGTGTAGCACGTCCGTACTCACACGTGCCTTCCTAACGATCTTTCGCGTGATCATTCCGGTGTAGCGTCCCGACGGGCAGCTTCCGCTGCATGTGCCGCACTGCAGGCAGGTGAGTATCTCAATGCCAGCGTCTTTTAATGCGTCTGATATATTTGATTTGTTTGATTGATTCATTGTTATTCATCCGGCTCTGCTTGCAATCTCTTGATTTCATCTTTAATTTCTGAAATTATCTCGGTATTATGTATTTTTTTCTTATTTCCTTCTTTAATTGAAATAACGTAAAAGACTTTACCGCCAAATTGCTCTGTAAATTTCTCGTGTGTGGCAGCCTGTATCGCTCGTTCTTTAAAGATTTGAGGAATATGCGATACGTCCCCGGTAGGTTTAATCTGAAGTCCGATATATTTATCATTGATTTTGATAAAGAAGTCAACATTATAAAGACGATCCCATTCATCTGGCGCAGGCTCTATCTTTACGCCCAATATCTCCTGTAATTGGCCGTAAACGGTTTTTATCTCGGTCATATACCCGTCAAAGGTTCTACTTATGACCATATTGCACATATACTCAATGCAATCCTCTTCGGTGATCTCTTCAACTTCTGCGGAGATCACTTCCGTGATTTTAATGTATAGTTTTCTGCCCAGTTCCTCGATATGCTCTCTCGTCCTGACGTTAGTGAAATAATACGTCTCCCAATCGTCTATACCTTTTGGAGCACATCTTCGGATTTCTTCCGAGACCGCACCAACGTTACGTTTAAAATTCAATTGAAAGCGATTCATGGCGCTGTTCAATATCCATTCTTTTGCCATTATTATACTCCTCCACTATATGTCAAGAATTTGGATTTATATTTGTAATCTCTCGTAACATCCACATCAACCAGATCATTTTTGATAAGATGGGCATTGACAAATGTCTTGTTCTTCAAATAGAGATAACAGAGCAAGTTATTTTCATCATCGTGTTTTGTACTGTCGAATTTTATCGATACCTTCTGCCCTCGTGTCCTCTCTTTCAAAAATTGGACCGCATCACCATTCTCTTCACCTCTTTCTCGCACCCCCAACAACCTGATTTTCAATCCGTTATTCAAAATCAAGATCTCTGGAGAGATTATCTCTTTCACAGTATAATATGTTTCTCGCTTAACATTGGAATCGTCTATCTTTGAACCGAATCGCAATGTTTTGGGATCGACCTTCTTATCAAATTTTACAGGGTCTTTGAAAATATACGGCAGATTGTTGATCTCTCTTTCAATATCCAGTTCAGCCCCATCTTTCTCGATCATCTCAAAGCTTGCGTCCTGAAAAATGGTTCTCTGGTCCATACCGACTTTTTCTTTTATTACTGGTAGAAAATCCTTGTTTATCTCGTAGCCGATGGAGTTTCTCCCGAGGTTTCTGGCTGCAAGGGTTGTTGTTCCGCTACCAAGAAACGGGTCAAGAACAGCATCTCCAACAAAGCTAAACATCTTGATAAGCCGTGCTGGCAACTCTTCCGGGAACATTGCGAGGTGTTTATCCTGTTTTTCCCCGGGAAAATTCCAGTGTCCGGTAAAATACTGATTCCACTCTTCTTTAGTCATTTTTGATCGCTCTTTAATCTCTTTAGAAACTTTTGGTGCATTTCCATACTTCTTAAAGATCAGGATAAATTCATAATCGATCTTCAGTATCCCGTTTCTGGGAAATGGGAATGACCCCATCACCGTAGCTCCGCCGGTGGTGTTGGTTGTTGTTACCTTCTGCCAGATGATGGCGCCCATATAGTCAAACCCAACGCTCTCACAGAACTTGATTATCTCTGTTCGTATTGGTATGACCTTGTATCTACCATAGTAAACCGAGCGAGCAAACTGGTCACCGATATTGACACACAAGCGACAACCTTTATGTAAAATTCTGTGGCATTCATCCCAGACCAGATTGAGATTATTAATATACTCCTCATAAGAGTCATTGTAACCTATCTGTGCCCCGTTTCCATAATCCTTCAGCTGCCAGTACGGGGGAGATGTAATGATGAGGTGGACTGATTCGTCAGGAACCTCTTTCATCCGCCTCGAATCGCCAATTATTATTCTGTGATCTGTCGCCATATTACGTTTTTAACGAAGTTAAATTACTTAAATCCACTGTTTCGTCTGAAAGGTACATGGATCAGTGACATTTTTCTCGACAATCTTCCCCATATTCACTCACTACCCGGATTCATTCGCCGCCCCAACAATCGCATCGACAAAGTCATCTGCACTGGCACCGACCATCACAATCTCGTTCTCATCAAAGTATGTGTGAACGATCCGTTCTATCTCCGCCCTCTCGGTCTTCGCCCCGACAAGCAGCCCCTCCAGAGGATCGAAATCGATATCATTGATCTGCATAAAATCACCAGTGATCCCGGCGTCCATTATCGTTCCTTCGGTCACGTACAACGAAACCCTGATAATTCCCTTCTCCGCAGGATAGACGCACGAGGCATTTGACACGTTGCAGTGACCCGGTCGCAGGATAAATTTCTTTGATGAGAAGAGGTCCATCTTTTTCTCCCATATCGCAGTCTCCCCAACGTTCAATCCCTCCTTCACCAGTTTTACGCCCAGTGCCTCTTCAAACCCCTGGATAAGATACTCCCTCAGTTCTGCAGGAGGTATCCTCCGACCCAGTTCCTCGATAACTGTTGTTATCCTCTTCTGAACCGACGTTACCCCTTTCTTCTTCAGTTTGGGCGCAGGAATCTTTGCGATCTTCAGGAAAGTTTCCATGTCAAAATCCCAGATAACACTGCCATATATCAAGAGCGAGTTCTGCCTGCTCAGAGCAGTCATCCCGCAGACCTTCTTATCCCCGATATTTATATCGTTCACAGGCGAGAAATTCGCATCGAGCCCGAGTTTTTTCAGACCAAGAACAACGCCCCGTGACAAGACCTCAAAATTCTCGTTCATATCATCCGAAACACGGGAATCTCTCCGGTCTATGCAGATGCCCCATGATGTTGCGCCCGGAACCATTAAACCCGCTCCGCCGCCGGTCTCCCTTCTTTCGAGTGTTATTCCAAGTCTCTCGCACTCCGCAATGTCGCATTCCTCCTCGCAGCACTGATTCCTGCCCAGAGAAAGCACGTAGCCGGGACATTCCTCCAGAAACACGGTATTGGGGCTTACTCCTTCAACCATCCCGTCCACGAGTGTTGAGTGTATGGAATTGCAACGCACCACTTCCTTTTCCTTTACCTCAAGATACCGCCATTCTTCCGCCATTCTATTGTCCTCATCTTATATTAATTACCTATATGCCGTTATACTAACATCGCATGACCAATTTGATTTGAGATGATTATTCATTCAACTTCGAATAGGAAGGTAATTATACGAAACATTTATTTTCTTTGCAACTCTCTTCAAAGGTTCATCAGTCGTATATATTTTAAGTTTAAGCCTATTTGCGGTAGCTAATATGAAGCAATCGACAAGTGAAAGACTAAATTTACTGAACCTTGTACGATAAAGACTTGCTTTGAAAGAATCATTGTCATTCAAATTTAATACATTCGTAGAATCAAGTGATTTTATTCGCATGATATGATTCTTTGACATTTCTTTATTTATGCCCTTCTTTGTCATCAATTGATAACAGGTTTCTGCAATTACGGGTTCAATGATATACCCTTCTTTCCCTCGTTTTATTATTTCGTTCCATGGTCGAGTCCATTTTTCCGGCAAACTATCAGTAAGTGCCGATGTAAGGAACCCTGTATCAAACAAATACCCGGTTGTCATGGAATCAATCATCTTCGAGCAAGCACGCTTTCTTCAAAACGACTTCCCCTTGTTCATTTGTGACGTAGGTTATACAATTCCCCTCTTTTGAGATGATCAGTACCTCACCGGGAGCAAGTTTCTCATAGACGGGTTCTACCTGATCATACGGTTCTTCGTTCATGTCTCATCACCGTTATTAGACATGTTCCTGAAGCAGATAAAACTTTTTGGTTCTGGCGTCTTCTGTGATCGCGGGAAGCGAACCTTTGCAGATGCAGGACTTGAATTAATACGCATACAAACTCCCGTACGGTCTACTCGACACCGGTTGCAGCTTAACAAACGGCTCACTCATGATCTCCTCCAGATCAAGCCCGAAGTGCGCACAATACTCCTTGAGATGCTTCGTAAGAACCTTCATATCCTTCGCATCCAGTGGAAGTACACTCACCTCCTTTCCGAGCGTATATTCATCCACCTCACCCCTGATATAGATCACGCCGCCGTGCATCCCGGTCCCTAAGTAATTGCCGGCAATCGGCGTCCCTTCACTCCGGTTCAGTCCGAGCAGTACCAGAATCCCCCCCGCCATATACTCGCCGCAGAAATCGCCGGCAACACCGCCTGCAATTATTATTGGCACCTGTTTCTTGTACTCTTTCGCATGAATGCCGGCTCTGTATCCAACATTCCCCTGAACATACAGTTTCCCGCCACGCATGCCATATCCGATGACATCACCTGCACTTCCGTGCACGATCACCTCGCCTGCGTTCATCGTGTTTGCGACACCGTCCTGGACGTTGGCGTTGACTATGATTGTGGGACCGTTCATGAACATGGCAAGATCGTTTCCGGGAACTCCGTTCACGGTGATCTTGATCTTCTTTTCGATCCCGCTGCCAATGTAGCGCTGTCCGTTTGCATTATCAAGAATAAACTCAGTCTCGCCCTCTTCCGCGGCATTGCGGATGATCTTGTTCTGTTTTCGGTAGTACAATCCCTTGCAGTCGATTCTCATCACCATCTTCATCACCTCAATCTCCCTACTGCCCGACTCCTGCCGGTTTTACTCCGAGTAGTTCCAGTGTCATAGAATCGAGTCCAACACCACGCAGTCGCTCGCGGCTGCCTCGCAGCGATTCGATCGAGTTCACGCCGAGCGAGCCAAGTATCTCCTTAAGT
>JAUWCK010000210.1 GCA_030609345.1 Methanosarcinales archaeon
GCAGGCGACCGCGGGATTTGCCATGGCAACCGAACTTGCAGACACGCTTGTCAGGTCGTGCGGGATCTCGTTTCGGACGGCTCACCAGATCGTCGGGACGCTTGCACGAACTGGTGCGCAACCATCGCTCGCTGCGATCGATGAGATCGGGCTATCGTTGACAGGCAAGCGCATGAGCGATCTCGGTCTCGCCGAGCAAGCGATCTCGGATGCGCTCGATCCGGTGGCAAGCATCCGCACCCGCAGAAGTGGCGGTCCTGCTCCTGATGATGTGATGCGGGTGACTCTGGTCTTTGAGGAAAAGTTGCAGGAGGATGCCGCTCTGCTCGATTCGCGGTGTGAGCGGGTGGAAAAAGCGATGGAGATGCTTCGGTATCCACTTCAAAAAGTATGATAAAACCCATCTTCGGTCTTTCTGAAAAATATACATAAAAACATAGAGTCGGTGTTCATCAGTATTAATCTGTGGCTAAAAGTCATATAAGCCACAGATTAACACGGATTCCACTGATTCAAGGCAACATCTGCGTAAATTTGTGAAATCTGCATCTAAGATAATTATCATAAATCACCAATTTTTTTAGATAGTATCTCGGTTACCACTTAATTTGAAGCGGATACGTCAGCCAGATCAGACGCTATCTTCGCATTCATCAGCAGATCATCGACCGTGTTGATCAGCGTTCCAAGTCTCGGCGCCGACACCTCGATCGTCAACGTAGAATCGATGCTCTCCATCTTCATATTCGAGAGGTTATCAGGAGCAAGCGCCCGCATCACCTCTGAAGCATTCGCGCAGGTTATAGCGATTGTACCCTGATATTTATGAACCGGACTCACCATGGCACATCCTTTTTTCCGAGTTTGTATCCGATTATATTGGTGGCTAAGTGCATAATCGGGGTAATGATCAGGATTGTCACCACAATCCACGTTGTAAAGTTCGAGAGGAACCATTCCCGCTCGAAAAGATACGTCAGTATCCATGCACCCGCTACGAAGTCCAGCTGGTCTGCGATCGGGAACGGAGCCCCGCGCGCAAGACCGATTCTCCGTTTCACAAAACTCATTCCGAGATCCCCGAGCAGCGAGCCGATCGAGAGGCAGAGAATCGCGGCAAGTGTGAATGCCGGAAACGGTATGGGGGTGTACGGTACGATCAGTATCTGAACCAGCCCGATCACGATTCCCGCCACAGTCCCGGCAAAGAAGCCGATGTACGTCTTCCCGTCGCCAAGTATCCTTCTTCCGTCGATGAAATTCCTGCCGGAATCGATTGCGGTGCCACGCCCGAAGACCGCTGCGCACGGGTTTGGCAGATACGCGGGCAGCATCAGCCAGAGTGCGGTGAGTATGATGTCGAACACAGACGTGGTATTGGCGTCCGAGCTATAAAATGTTAATAGGGGTTGGCACAAAATATCATGCATGACATCCACGAGCTATCTGACTCTTGACGATGTATCCACAACCGGAAAGACCCTGCTTGTACGGGTCGATCTGAACTCGCCAATGTCTCCGGATGGGACAATTCTGGATGATTCTCGATTTAAAAGCCATCTGCCGACCTTAAACGATCTCATCGACTCGAAGGTCGTGTTGCTCGCGCACCAGAGCAGACCCGGGAAGATCGATTTCACGACCATGAAGGCACATGCGCAGCGTCTGGAGCGCCTGTGCAGGCGGACGGTCACGTATGTGGACGATATATTCGGATCACATGCGATAAACACGATCCGGTCGATGGAATGCGGCGATATCGTCCTGCTTGAAAATGTGCGGTTCTATTCGGAGGAGACCCTCTCCAGATCCCCTGCCGAACATGCAGGCACCATCATGGTGAAAAACCTTGCTCCGCACGCAGATATGTTCGTGAACGATGCGTTCGCGGTCTCGCACCGATCGCAGCTCTCTGTTGTCGGGTTTACCAGTGTTCTGCAATCGGTTGCCGGACGTTTGATGGAGAAGGAGATCAAATCACTGAGCAGGGGGCTTTCAAAGAAAGGGACCGTCTACGTGCTCGGTGGCGTCAAGGCGAACGATTCGATCGATGTTATCGAGCACGTTGCCGCGCGTGATGAAGTGGACGCGATTCTCGTCACCGGGCTTGTTGCAAACGTGTTCCTGGCGGCAAGCGGCGCCGATCTCGGTAGTAAGAATCTCGAGTTCATAGATTCGATCGGCTGTACCAAGCAGATCGGACGAGCGCACGAACTGCTTGCAGAATACGGCGACAAGATCGAGATGCCCATCGATCTCGCTGGTGCCAGCCATGACGATCCTGATAAACGTGTTGAGATGCCGGTATCCAAACTGCCGACCGACCTCTCGATTAATGACATCGGAATCGGGACTGCGGTTTCGTTTTCAGAGAAGATCAAGAACGCAGAAACCGTGATCATGAATGGACCTGCTGGCATATTCGAGAAGGATGCTTTCGCACTCGGGACAAGGGAACTCATCCTTGCAGCAACAAAATCGAAATTTTCAATAATCGGAGGCGGACACATCGCAGCAGAGGCGTACGCCCTCGGCATCGAGTCAAAGATCTCGCATATCAGCACAGGCGGCGGTGCGTGCATCGATTTCCTATCAGGACGCACGCTTCCCGGAATCGAGGCACTGATACACAATCCCTTTGTGAAGGGTTAGATGACTGATGACTGCACCTGCTGACTTCGGATATCGCACCGGATTTTTAGGACGGGCATCGCACTTAGCAGATACTTGTGCCGATGTGCCGCGGATACACTTTGTCCAGCGGACCGCCCGCCAACCACCCCACCACCCAAACCATGACTGAAACAGCCCCTTGCATCGATAAAATCGCATCAGCAGTCCGTGAATGCGATGTCAGAAGCATTACGTGCGTGCCAGGGTATCCGGTAACCGAACTTGCAGAGCTCCTGATAGCAGGGGCGGGTGCGAAGTGGTGTATCAACGAGAAGGTTGCGCTCGAGATCGCACTCGGAGCGTCCGCGTCTGGCAGCCGGTCGATGGTGATCGTGAAGCATGTCGGCATGAATCTTCTGTCAGATCCGCTCATCACAGCAAGCACGCACAGAATCGGCGCAGGG
>JAUWCK010000085.1 GCA_030609345.1 Methanosarcinales archaeon
CCGTGCATCAATCTTTACAGGTACCACAACCGTTCCGTGAGCGGTTGCCACCTTCACATTCTGGTCGACCGATACTCCAAGCGCTTCGAGATTACCTTCGTTTAACTCACAGTATGCAGCCGCATCAAAATAAGCCTGTGAAGTCTTCTCCTCGAGAGTAGCGCCCTGATCAATCGTCCTTCCCGATATCAGTATTGTTTCTATCATGCGTACACCCTCTGTACTTTTAAGGTTGTACGTGACTATGCGTATGTCAATAAAAGGTTTGTGTGTCATGGTGTCTACTGATATTGATTTTGTTTGATCTTAGTGTCAGGTAAATGTAAATTGATTGACCTCGCCGCTTTAGAACTTGTCCGAAGAGTTTCGTTAATCTCACGGCTTTTGACATTCGTGAATTTAGAGATTACAATGGTTTTTTCAAAGCTGTGTTTTATAATGCGGAACGGGATGGGGGAAGGTAGAAGGGGAGGTAGAAGGGGAGGTAGAAAAATTGACCGAACACCAGAAGATGATACTGCACCTCATCGAGAACAATCCGTCTATCTCCAAAAAAGAGATGTCAAAAACCATTGGCATCAGACCAAGTTCCATTGACAAAAATATCGCGACACTGAAGGGCAAGCAGTATCTCAAGCGGGTGGGTCCTGCAAAAGGTGGGTACTGGGAACTTATCAGGAAACTTGGTTAGATAGCCGTCAAGCTCGTTTTTTGAAACCTGGCAGCAGTTATCCGGAGTAGCGTATGGCATCGTTAAGTTTAAGTAAAATAACAATGATTGATCTTTTACGTTAAACAAACATCTATCATTGAAACAACTGGGCTCCCATGCCCGGGAGTTCCCATAATGGACGAGATTATCAGACAAATCGCCGACCCGAAACTGCTTTCGCAAATAGCGAAAGTTGTCCCGTTTCACGGATACCTCGCTACAGGTGCGTTCATTGGTATCCGGATGTTTAACATCGCACAGGATGTGCTCGGCTTCCAGGATGGAGAGCGCATATATGTGACATGCGAGACTTACAACTGCCTCCCTGACGCTTTTCAGGTACTCGCAGGCGCAACCATCGGAAACAATGGGATGCGAATCGTGGACTCTGGAAAGATGGCGGTTGTGGTGAATATGCAAGTTCCAACGGGTGTGACATCTGCGCGTGGGATCCGGATATATCTCGACCCCGCTAAGACGGAAAAATACCCGAAGCTGCACGCATGGTATATGAACACCGAAAAAGTCCCACATGAGGACGCAATCTCCGAACTCCTGAAAGCCGGAGAGGATGTGTACAGCTACGAAACGATTGATGTTACAATTCCTGTAAAGTCTACCAAGTGCGTAAAAGTGTGTGAACAGTGTGGAGAATCCTTTGTTTGTCATGGTGAGGAAGTTCTCTGCGGCACCTGCACGGATACGTGATTATGGAGGAAATGTATGAACGAATTAATATTTCAAATGAAAGATGACAAGCAACTGGTGTATGTCCCGGAGAAGTGTATAGGCTGCGGGACATGCATCCTGACTTGTCCGAAAGACTCTCTTGTGATCGGCTCGGTTGGAGCTGTCGCAAGAGGGCTTCTGGATCAGGACTTTCTGGAGAGTGTCCCGGATACCTGTATCGTATGCTCAATGTGCGCCAAGGTCTGCCCGACCGGCGCACTGGAGATGAGAGTGGCTGGTGAGCATGTGAAGGACGAGACATATCTCTGCGGTGCTATAAAGCCAACGACCGTTAGCGACGACTGTATGCACTGCGGTCTCTGCGAGGAGGTTTGCCCGCAGGATGCGATCACGGTTACGCGGCGGCTTGCAAACGACAGTAGCACTGGCATTGAGGGCGAGACTACAATCGAGCAGAAGCAGTGCATTCACTGCGGCTGGTGCGAAGCGGTCTGCCCGGTGGGCGCAATCATTGTCGAGAAGCCTTTCGCAGGTGAGTGGCAGATGGACGACGATCTCTGTCAGACGTGTCTTGCCTGCGTGGACATCTGCCCATGCGATGCGCTATTCACCCGCGACTGGGGACCGGGCGAGAGGGTCGAGAAGATCACCCAGCGCCCGAATGCGTGCATCTACTGTGGTGCGTGTGCAGTCGCCTGTCCGACAGACGCCATAACCGTAACGAAGAGCGCGATTCTTCCGGAGATGGCGAAGAAGAAGCCATTCGAGAAGAAGCTTCTGAATGTTCCCACTCCGAAACCAGCGCTGCGATCTGTTCTGGCAACAGACGACAATAAGTGTCTCGGATGCGGGAACTGCGTCATAGTCTGCCCGGTCAACGCTGCATCAGATCCGTTCCTTGCCGCGGGGCATTTGAACGAACTGGATGGAAAGCCGCTTCTTGAGATTCTAAACGGCACTGTTACGGTGTTGAATCAGGCTCTCTGCGGAGGATGCGGCGCATGTGCCATGATCTGTCCTGTGGACGCTATATGGCTTGAGAAAAAGGAGGCGTGAATCATGGCAAATGGTAATGGAAACGGGAACGGGAACGGAACAATCGCAATCAAGAATGGATACGTCTTTGACCCCCTAAACGAGATCGACGGGGAGGTGATGGATGTCTTTATCAAGAACGGAAAGGTGGTGCGGGAGCTAACCGATTCTGAGATGAAAGACGCGAAGGTGATCGATGCGAAGGGCATGACTGTTATGCCGGGCGGCGTTGACTCACACTCCCACATTGCGGGAGCGAAGGTCAACGGCGGGCGGATGATGCGTCCTGAGGACAGTTACAAGTGGAACCGGAAGAAGACTCCGCTTACTCACTCAGGTTCCGGTTACACGGTGCCATCCGTCTATAAGGAGGGATACGAGTACTCGCAGATGGGCTACACCACGGTCTTTGAAGCAGCAGTCCCGCCGCTTGAAGCCCGCCACACGCACGAGGAGATGCGCTCGATTCCGATGTTGGACACGGGCGGCTACCTTGTGCTTGGGAACAACTGGTTTATCATGCGCTACCTGCGAGACGGCGAGATGGACCGGGCTTGTGCTTACGTTGCGTGGATGATGAAGGCTCA
Source organism: Methanosarcinales archaeon (assembly GCA_030609345.1). The sequence continues at coordinate 3,025 of JAUWCK010000085.1, forward strand.
CAAGACCTACGGGATCAAGTGCGTGAACCCGGCAGGAGTTGAGAACTGGGGCTGGGGGCAGAACATCGGATCGCTCGATGAGGCGAACATCCACTTCGAGATCACGCCCTGGGAGGTCATAGAGGGCTTGTGCGAGATTAATGAGCGTCTCGGACTCCCGATGGCAATGCATCTGCACTGCAACAACTTGGGTCAGCCGGGATGCTATGAGATCACAAAGAACTCGCTCAAGATTCCAAGCCAGATCAAGCCAAACCAGAACCTCGATGTCGAGTGGGCTGAGACAAAAGTCGATCCTAAGAGGCTGGAGTCGGTGTATCTCACCCATGCGCAGTTCAACAGCTTCGGCGGAACCAGTTGGGGTGACTTTGAGTCCGGAACAAAGGATGTCATCGACTACGTGAACAAGACTGATCATATCGTCTTCGACAGTGGTTGCGTTCCTTTCGGAGAAGCGACGGTCATGACCGGCGATGGACCAGCCATACACAACCTGTACGCGTTAACCGGAAACAAATGGTCGAATACCGATGTTGAGCTGGAATGCGGCTCTGGTGTGCTTCCGTTTACGTACCTCAAGAGCAACCCGATACACAGCGTCCAGTGGGCGATGGGTCTTGAACTGTTGTTGCTCGTGAACGACACGTGGAAATCCATCATGACGACCGACCACCCCAACGGCGGCACGTTCCTGAAGTATCCGCTTGTGATGGCATGGCTCATGTCACAGGCTTCACGGAATGCAACCTTTGATGAGTGCCACGCATGGGCGCGTGACAGGAGCGATCTTGGTGCTGTGGAGCGGGAGATGTCACTCTACGATATCGCGATTCTGACCCGCGCAAACACTGCAAGGACGGTTGGCATATCGCACAGGAAAGGCAGTCTCGGTGTTGGTGCTGACGGAGACGTTACGATCTATGACATCGACCCGAAGAGCCTGAACCCCCGCGACTACGAGTCTCTGATCAAGAGCTTTGCCCAGGCAGAGTACACGATCAAGGACGGCGAGATCGTATCAAGGCGAGGCGAGATCGTGGCGATCCCTGAGAAGCGGACGTACTACATTGACGTTGCTACCAAAGAGGCAGGTACGAAGGATATGCTTGCAGACGTTAAGGAGTGGTTCAAGTACTACACGCTTGGCTTTGCCCACTACCCAACGCCTGATAACTATCTCATGAATCCGACACCTATTGCGGTGAACGCGGAGGAGGCGTGATGATCATGGCAGAAGTAACACTTACACCGAAAGGCGAGATTGGTATCATGGTTGAGGCAGAGGTGATCACACCTGACACCTTTGCCGGGAATAGCGCAAGTGAAATTGGAGACCTGCGTGTCTGGCAGGGTCCGAAAGAACTCCCATTGGCAGATTTCTTCGATGTTAAGGGCGATGGCGGCAAAACGCCGGAGGAGACCTCGATTGTCATCAACGGGGACGTGTCAAGGGTCAAGCGGATCGGAAACGAGATGACCGCAGGCAAGATCACGATAAACGGCTCTGCTGGCATGCATGTCGGTTCAGAGATGAGCGGCGGCGAGATCACTGTCAATGGCGATGTCAACTCGTGGGCGGGAATGGAGATGAAAGGCGGACTCTTGCACATAACCGGCAATGCAAAGGACCATGCGGGCTGCGCTTACCGCGGAAGCTGGCACGGAATGACTGGCGGCAGACTCGTTATCGACGGCGATGCGGATAGTCAGGTTGGCGGCGGCATGAGCGGCGGCGAGATCGAGGTTCTGGGAAGCGTCCAGAACTTCTGCGGAATCCGGCAGAACGGCGGGCTGATCGTCATCCGGGGCAACGCTGTACGCGGCGTTGGGGCTGAGATGAATGGCGGCACAATCGTTGTCGGCGGTAGCATCACTAACTTCCTGGCAGGGTTTGAGCAGGTGGGATCGGAAAGCGATCTTCTACTTGACGGCGTCACGTGCTCTGGCGAGTTCCTGAAGTTTAGCGGCGATAACGCGATCATTGCGTGGACAAAAGGCACTCTGTATGCGTCAAAGAACGCAAATGAGGGACTGTGAGGCTGGAGGTGACAAGAAATGGAAGCATTACTAAATACTGGCGGAACGATTGATGAGGGCAGGCTTGCCAAGGGCGGCAGCAAGATAACCGAAGACTACATGCTCGAGTGTGCGGTCTGCTGGATCGCCCCCGAGGACTTTGATGCGATGGGCAGTCCTGAGAAGGTGCTCGTGACACGTCGGGACGGCAAATATTCGGTTCCGGTCTTTACGAAGCGCACCGACTCTGTACGACCCGGTCACGTCTTTATGCCACGAGCTATCTGGGCAAACGTGGTCGTTGAGCCGGATACGTTCTCAACAGGATCGCCGCGGTACAAGGGAAGCAAGGTCACAGTCGAACCGACCACTGACGAGGTGCTCAGCACCGAAGACGTGGTTCTGAAAGTGTATGTGAAAGGAGGCGACTGATATGTTTACCAAGAATATTATATGTCCGGTATGCGGAGGATCGTGTGATGATATCCAGGTGGAGCTTGGAGATGGCGAGATCACTGTTAAGAACGCATGTAAGATGGGGAATGCCAAATTCCAGGAGGT
>JAUWCK010000204.1 GCA_030609345.1 Methanosarcinales archaeon
AAAGAGAGCAGGCATGACGTCACGTTTGCAGCACCGCACGGCGATATGATGCTGACAGGATGTTTCGGGCTGATCAAAGGGCTGCTATCCACGAAAGGTGATCGTTAATGGTGGATCATGGGAATCGCACGCTGTTCGATCACAAATGCACGGTATGCGGTACATGGATGGAGACGACTATCAAGAAAAGCAAGAAAGGGGCAAAGATCATTATGTACTTCTGTCCGGAGTGTGGATTTTCGTATAGTACGCAGGAGTGAATGCAATGTTCCCCGGTCAGCACAAAAGACTGGTAATCCGTGTCCATTTGTGTAATCTGTAGCTGATAAAAGTTTTTATCCACAGATTAACGCTGATTACACTGATTTAAGGCAACATCTACGTAAATTTGTGAAATCTGTATCTACGATAATTATCAAAATCCCCTATTTTTTAGATAGTGCATCGGTTACCACTAAATTTGAAGAGGATACAAAATTATCACCCTATCTGGGTCTGGGTTGCATCGCCCTGAACCGATATCCCGGAATCAGGAACGCCGCAGAGCCCTGCCTTGAACGGCTGGAGATCGAAACGCATCCGATGTAAAATCCATAAGGATGGACTGTCAGAACCAGATGGTGACAGTTCAGATGACCCCAACAGCCGATAGGTTAATTTATCCGTGTTGGAATACAATGTGGATTGCATGACAACGGCATACGACGTACCAGCAAGCGAACTGATAATGTGCGCTGCACAGAAACTGAAAGCAAGCGATGAGATCAAAACCCCGGAGTGGGCAGGATATGTAAAGACGGGCGCGCATAAGCAGATGCCGCCGGTTGATGCGGACTGGTGGTATGTACGGTGCGCTGCAGTGCTGCGGCAGATACGTACCGAGGGACCGATCGGCGTCTCGAGGTTACGGTCAAAATATGGCGGAAAGGAGCGCAACGGAACGATGCCGCCATCATTCAAAAAAGGAAGCGGAGCTATCATACGAAAGGTTGTCCAGCAACTGGAAAAGATCGGATATGTCAAAACACTGAAAGACGGGCGTGCTACGACTCCTGATGGGCAGCGGTTCCTGGATAATGCCGCTTATGAGGTAAAACAGCAGGAATCAAGTGAATAACCATGTCCGGTGAACTTGATGAGATTAAACGCCGGCGGCTTGAGCAGTTGCAGCAGCAGCAAGCCAATGCCCAGTATCAGGGTGCTCAGCAGCAGGCACAACAGCAGCAGGCAGAGGAAGCGAAGCAGACGATTCTCAGGCAGATCCTGACACCGGAGGCGAGGGAGCGGTTGACGACACTGAAGCTGGCGCGCCCGCAACTGGCAGAGCAGGTTGAGATGCAACTCATAGCACTTGCGCAATCCGGACGCTTGCAGACCATGATCGATGACGCGAAATTGAAGGTGCTGCTCCAGCAGATACAGCCAAAAAAGCGAGAAATGACAATTAAGCATATATGAATGGATATCTTTGTGCTGTTCAGTGGTGGAAAGGATAGTTCGCTATCCGCGGTATTGCTTGAGCCTTTTTTTGATGTGACGCTTGCGACCTGCAACTTCGGATTCAGAGAGACATGGAAACCCGCGGCAAGGGTTGCATCAGAACTCGGGTTTCCGCACAAAGTGCTGCGGATCGATGGCGCGATCCTTGAGTCTGCATGCGAGATCGCTGTCAGTGACGGGTACCCGAACCGCGCGATCGATCACATCCATGGTTGCGCGCTTTCGTCTGCGGCGGATGGACATGCGATCATCGCAGACGGGACGCGGAGAGATGACCGCGTTCCGATGATCAACCTGCCGGATGCACGGCGCATCGAGGATCGATACGACTGCATGTACGTGAGACCGCTGCTCGGATGCGGGAGGCGCGCGGTGGATGCGCTGGTGGACGATCATCTCGAGATCGCTGAAGATGAGAGCGAGAAGATCGAAAAATCCGATTACGAGGTTGAACTGCGCGCGATAATCGAAGAGCGGCACGGCACAGGGATGGTGCATGAGATATTTCCGGGACGCCACCTCCAGTCGAGGGTGGTTCGGCGCAAAAAATGATCCTCATACGCAAATTTAAGCCGCGCGACTTCGCTGGCGTGATCGAGATCGAACATGAACAGTTCAGCGAACATGATCCATATCTGTACATGAGTCTCTACGAGCTAAATGAGGATACGTTCTTTGTCGCAGAAGACCGGGGCGCAGTGGTCGGATTTGTGGCAGGGATGACATCGATCGGCGAGCATGGTGTGTATTGCAGGGTCTTTTCGATAGCGGTGCGAGACGCGTACCAGGGGCTCGGTGTCGGCACGCAGTTGATGAAAGGCGTTATTGCTGCATTTCACCAGAAGAAGATCAGGGATATCATGCTTGAGGTCAGGAGCCACAATCTCAGTGCCGTGCGGTTCTATCAGCGGCTTGGGTTCGTGGTCACAGGAATGGAGTATGGATACTACAGCGACGGCGAGGATGCGATCATCATGAGGCACAGGTGAACAGCTTGATCGTGATAAAGATTGGCGGGAGTCTGATACAAAGCGCACGGGAACTGGTGCGTGCGCTTCACAGGTACGCATCTACCGAAGTAGAGCGCATCCTCATCGTTCCGGGCGGCGGCGTGTTTGCAGATACCGTGCGAACCGCAAGCGACACGTACGGCATCTCTGACGAAGCCGCACACTGGATGGCGGTTCTTGCGATGGATCAGTACGGGCATTATCTTGCAGACGGAACGGAAGCTTCACTGGTCACAGATATCGGAGCGGGATCGATCCGGGCAGGTGTATCGGTTCTTCTCGTTTATGATCTGCTGAAGAGGTTTGATAGCGGGGAGGGTAGCGGGATCGAGCACACATGGAACGCCACATCGGATACGATCGCTGGCTGGGTTGCGTCACGATTGGGTGCAGTGTTCATAAAGGCGACAGATGTGGACGGGGTGCTCAGGGACGGGGTGCTCGTTTCGGAGATTACTGCTCGGGAGTTACTCGCGATGGGCGAGACATGTGTCGATCTCGAATTGCCGCGACTGCTGATTTCGAGGTCACTTGACTGCCGGGTCGTAAACGGGAGATACCCAGGGAGCGTGATCGATGCGATTCGAGGGGTTTTTCGGGGGACGGTGATCGCCGGCGGGTGAGCAGGATGCGAAAGCATGC
>JAUWCK010000119.1 GCA_030609345.1 Methanosarcinales archaeon
GCCTGCCCGTAATACTCGGTACGTGTGAACGTAAGCGGAGTTCCTTCTCCTATCTCACCGGGTATATCAACGAAATACTCGATATACCTCACCTCCATCTTCCATCCGGTCACGACCTTCGCGTTCAGCACCGCCGACTCGCCTGCATGGACTTGAGCGGGTGTGATCGAGATCTCTGAGACATGCGGGGTCACATCGAAGACCTCAAGCGTGTGGAATGTGATCGGACCCCTGCCGCCGTGACAGACATAACAGTCCTCTTCGTATCCATGCGAAGTGCCGCTCATATCGGTCGCATTAAACGGCGGTTTCCCGCCATAATAGGTGTGACAGTCCTTACAATCCCTTACCCTTACGCCTGCGACCCAGCCATCCCAGCCAGGGTCCTGCGGGCTTCCGAGCGGATACGGACTGTAATGGAACGGCGTATCCGTGACGTTGTGGCACTCGGTACACGTAAACGCCTCTGTTACATCGATCCCCTTAACCTCGCCTGCGACCATGATGCCGCCGCGCACCTCTCCCGTGCCATACGTCAGGGTCTGCGACTCTGTGAAGTTCGTGTCCCGGGCATGGCAGGTATAACATGATTCATCAACCCTGGTCCCGCCCTCTGCATAAGTATAAGTGAGATTGTGGTACTGATCCGCCTTCTCGTTGTGGCAGAGCGCGCATGTGTAGGTCTTGTCAACCTCTTCGACGATCGCATCGCTGTAATGCGCTGTCCCATATCCGGGGTGGCATTCGAGACAGTCAACCTCTTCTTCGAACTCGCCGAGTCTCATGTGTTTCGGGTGGCAGTCTGTGCACTCGGCACCCGCACCGCTCGGCGCAAGCCCGAAGTACCCGCTCACGACATCGGTCGGCTCGTGGAACCTGCTCACGCCGCTTGCGTTGTGGCACGGCTCGATGCAGTTTACAGCCATACATTCTGCCACCTTTCCGTGACTGAGCTTGCTGATCTGGGTGCGGGACGGGTACGGGAAGGTGCCTCCCTTTGCGTGGCAGTCGAAGCAGTAGCCCTTGAATACAGTCTCGTTGCTTGCATTCAGGTGCCTGGTGAGATACGGGCTATGGATCGTTCCGTTGTGGCATTTTTCGCAGACGAGCGTCTCATCGACCTTTGTAGTGTCAACGCTCTCTTCCGGTGCACCGGGATAGTGCGTCCTGATCTGTCCGGGAGTCCCGTATTTATCCACAGCCTCTGCGCTGGTATGACAGTCCTTGCATGTCCGTTCAGGCGGTATCACCAGTTCGCGGTCATGGAACGTCTCGACAACGCCGTGGCAGTCCTCACACGCTCCGCCTTTGTCATGCGCAAAGACCTGCGAAGCATCCCCAAACGCCGCGCCGCCCTCCACGTCCTGATGGCAGACCGAACAGTTATCTGTCGCTGGAAGTACGTCTCTCGATGCGTAATGGGACGCCTCTGCCTCGTAAGACATCTCAGGGATTCGTCCGTGCTCAGCCGTGCCGTTTAAGTGGCAATCGACACACTCGACCCTGATATCGATGCCCGCGCCGCTCCCGCCTTTGTAGAAGTGCTCGTATATCGGCGGGGCATCGAAGAGGTTATGTTCGTGGCATGTGACGCACGGTTTTGGATCCCAGTAATCGGGTGGGTGATCGTCTGGCTCGACACCATCTGAGGTGAGGTTGCTGTGGCATGCCCAGCATGCTTTACTTATGAGACTGGTCATTGTTGCGTTGTACGTGGCATTACGGTTGAGACCTGCATGTACCGACTTTCCGAATGCTTCTATATCGATCTGGACATCAGGCGGCGCGAGTCCCCCGATCTGGTGGCAGTCGAGGCAGTCACCACCGAATGCACCATGCAGGAGCACGTCTACATGGAATGTGTCTGGTTCGCCGCCGAGTATGAACTCCTCATCTTCTGGCAGATCGTCCAGGTTGTGTCCGCCAACGGTCTTGTCCGCGTCCGTGACCCAGAGCTCTGGCGACATGAACCGCGCATCCTCGATCTGGACGATCTCTGTTCCGGTGCTGGTACTGCTACTATTACTGGTGTTGGTATCTGCTGCCGGTGCAAGCGGCGCGATCGTGATTATCAGTGCCAGGATGATTGTGAATATGAATATATTTTTAGGACGTATCTTCAGCGTCACGCGGGTGGCGCGCTCAATAGCGTTTATAACGAATGACATAAATAGACAGATCGCGTGGATGGCACGACTAAATCCATCCCCTTTTATATTTCGTGCCATTCGCGTAATCTTACTCATCGCCTGAACACCCCCGAAATCCGCATCTCAAAGACTGTCACGTCCTCCATCGTATGCCCTTCATCGGTTATTGTGGTATTGTATGTAAACATCTCGCCTTCAGGAACAACCTCACGCTGGAGGACCCTACCATCCTTCGAGAGTTCCACCATCGCCTTCCTGCCCACAAGATCGATCTCTGTGATCTGCAGCAGATACCCGTAGCCGAGATCCCATCCTGATCGTGCATACAGCGTCTTATGCTCGTGTTCTGTGAAGTTGATTACAAGCCGTCCGATGGTGATGTCGTCCGCATCATCCGTATCCCCGTCTGCGCCTGTGTTCCTGAGAACGAAATAGCTGTCGCCGTCATCGGGCGCGTAGTATCTGTACTCATCGACATGGCAGGTGTAGCACGCCTTGTCCTCGGTCTCGACGTGCATGCGGGATTTGAGGACCAGTCCCTTGAATGTGACAACGCCCATCATGCCGCTGGTAAAGATCTCATCGACCTCGAGATCGACGATGGTGGTATAGCTACTTTCATCCGACCTTCTGTGCTTGTAGGTCTCATGCCCGGTTCCATAGAGGTCGTCACCGTCATTACTCTTTGACTTGACCCAGTCCTTCCTGATCTCGTACTCAAAGACCCCGCCCTCGCTTACCAGTTCCCTCTCGACAGACACTCCATTGTGTGTCAGATCGACCCAGATGCTGCTTCCTGTTGAACTGACCGGACCGACAGTGATTTCGTAGCCATTCTTGAGTTTGCAGACATCACCTGTTCGGAGCGTCTCCTCGATGTCATTAGCATCCTCTATACGCTCATAACGTGTGACGTTTCTCGGCTCTGGAGCGTCGCCCCACTTCCTGCCGGTATCCTTGTTCTCGTGGCAGTCGATGCATTCTCTGGTGTCGAGGACATCTGGCACGCCGTAATGTGAACTCATCGCGCCTCCGTTGCTTGTGTTGACGCCGACAGCGATGATACTCGACGGATATGTAATGTCGTTCCTGTGGCAGTCCGTACAACTTGCCTCTGTCCACACCACGGCATCTACCGGCGTGCCGTTTGAGACATGCTCTGCGACCGGTGGTGCGTTGTACGAGATATTGGTCACGTGGCAGGAGGCGCACTGGTTCGGCGGCTTGATACCTGGATGCTGCACGAGCAGGTCTACAGCTATCCGGAAGTCAGGTGTGCCTGTAACATTGGTGACGCACGCCTGCCACATGCCATTGACCGGCTCCTTTATCCAGTAGTACTCGTAATCGCTGCCAGCCACATACTCGATATCAGGCAGCGCTGATGAATTGATCTCGGTTCCGTTTGGATACTTAAGCGTCAGATTGAGATCACCGTAACTCCACCTGACCGTGATATTCATCTCTTTTGTCTTCACCGGCACGCTGAAATTATAGCAAACAGTAGTTCCGGCTCCAACACTTCCAGTGATCCTGACCGGCAGCGGTGTATGGCAGTCTGTGCAGTTGGCGCCAGCGTGGATGGCTGAATTGAAGCCGTTCTTATCGACGGTGTAATTCCCGAGAAGGGTTGAATTGTCGTGACATGCGAAGCAGAGCGTGTTATTACCCGGAGCCATCACAGGCACCGTGAACACGTCATCGTGTATCCTACCGTATCCATGACATGCCGCGCAGTTTACTCCGTGTGTGATATCTGCATTGCTCTTATCTGCGAAGACGTCATTAAACTCGTGCCCTCCATCGCGGTGGCAATATGCGCAGTTGCTGACCGTATCATCGACGGCGATATCGTCCCGATGCCTGCCATAGTGCGAGACGAAGTTTCTCGCGTTCGGGTTGTTGACATCGGCAGTCGGAGGCACGCCTGAAACATTGACCAGCGACTTGTTGTGGCAGGTCGTGCAGTTCACAGCAGTGACCACATCGATACCATCCGGCTGGTGCTCAACTGCCTGCGGCGGCGTTCTTACGAGGTAGCCAATGTTTATCGGGGTTTCGTTGAAGTGGCAGTCGGTGCAGTTGGGCTTGATCCTGAAGTGCTTCGGATCCAGAAGTTGCTCTGAATAGTTGTTGTGGCAGCCCCAGCAGACCATGCCGATTGCGGTGTTGTTCGATTCATCGAAGTCGCCCGTGATGTTGAAATGCACGCTTCCGAAGAACCCTGACCTGTTAATGATCGGAAGTCCGCCTGTTGCATTCATTCCGCCGGATAGGTGGCAGTCTGCACAGTCGCCGCCGGCTGCGCGTTCCGGTTCGTAGTGCGGGTCGTTTTGGCAGCGGAGGCAGTCTTCGTATGTTGTTGCCGAATAATCTGAAAAGATTGAGGTGTGTCCGCCCGGCGGGGTCTGGTGGCAGTTCACGCAGTCGAGTATGCCAACGTCGTGTAGTGCGTTGTGGCACGCCCTGCATGTTACGTCATCGCTGCCACTTCCATCGATATCGGTATGCGTGTACGCCA
>JAUWCK010000080.1 GCA_030609345.1 Methanosarcinales archaeon
GATGGGCGTGTCAGAGATGGATGCGATCGCTGATTTCTTCAAACGGATCGTGCTCGACTCCGAATCGCCTGAAAGCGTCAGAAACGATGTGATCGAGTTGAAGGGCGGGTACCAGAAGGTCTGCTACTGCTTCGATGAGACCGATGCGTACGGTCTTCCCGCCGGGATGTAAGTCTTGCAGATCTGGCAGATACATTCCAGCCCCCTGGACAGAGAAAGAATTTAATTAGATTCATCCACAAATCATAATCCTATGTACTTTCATCTGACCGGCAACTTCAACACGAGCGCGCCCGCAGATCAGGCAGATGCTGAAATATCAGCCCTCGTAAGCGAGGCAAACGATACGTTGCTGACAAAGGGCGCGCCAGAAGGGAAAGGCGCACGAATACTCGACTTCCGGATCGAAGATCAGAAGATCAGGGTCGAGATCGAGTCGGACCAGTACGTACGCGCCCACGATGCGGTTCTCAGGTTGAGAAAACCCCTTGCAACCCTTCTTGGAAAGAAATACCGCATAGGTATCAGGGGCATCGAGATCGAGTCTTACGTTGCGAAGATACCGTCAAAAAATCCAGTCAAAGCAGAAAAAATCCCTTACGTCTCGAATATGGAGTTTGACGGCGACGAGATCACCATCGAAATGGAGATCGGGGAATCCGAGATCCAGAACAGGATACCTGATCGGATCATCACGCTCATCACGGATAAGATCACGGCAGAGGGGTATGGTGGGAAGGAAGAGCACTGGAACCTGCTCTGGGAGAGCGCAGAAAAGACCATCGCGTTTAGAGAAGACCCGACACCGGAACTGGTCAAGCGGAACTGGATCAAACATGGAGCATCCCGTGGACAGTGGATATACGGTCCTGAGGCGACCAGAATCTTCCGCGCCTTCGAACAGATCGTGAAAGAGGAGGTTCTCGATTTTCTCGGATACCAGGAGATGATTTTCCCGAAACTCGTAACGTGGGATGTCTGGAAGAAATCCGGACATGCGAAGGGAGTTTATCCTGAGATCTACTACGTCTGTCCGCCAAAAACAAGGGATCCCGACTTCTGGGAGGAGGTTTCTGACTACTACAAGGTCACCCACGAGATCCCGCTCGACCTGATCGCTGAGAAGATCGATAAGCCGATCGGAGGGCTATGCTATGCCCAGTGCCCGCCGTTCTGGCCCTTCCTGCAGGGAAAGACGATCGCGGATGACACGTTTCCGATCAGGGTATTCGACCGTTCAGGAACGTCGCACCGGTACGAGAGCGGCGGCATCCATGGCATCGAGCGGGTCGACGAGTTCCACCGAATCGAGATTGTATGGATGGGGACGCCAGAACAGGTCATAGAGGAGGCGGAGCGCATCCATGAGCGGTACAAGTACATATTTGAGGAGATACTCGAACTTACGTGGCGGAAGGCATGGGTTACGCCGTGGTTCATGGCGCAGGAGGGTCTGACCGGAACCACTGGGAGCGAGAAGGTCGGGACGACCGATTATGAATCGTTCATGCCGTACCGCGACGATTGGCTTGAGTTTCAGAACGTGAGCGTGAACGGGGATAAATATCCTCTTGGATTCAATGTAAAGTCTCAGAGCGGGAATGAACTGTGGAGCGGATGTTCCGGAGTCGGGCTTGAACGCTGGGCGAGCTCGTTCTTTGCGCAGAAGGGGATTGATTACGAGAACTGGCCAGAATCGTTTAAGGAGGTCGTGGGCGAACTGCCAAAAGGTTTTGCGTTTATGTAGTGGATGTTCCGGGTTTTAGATATCCGGAAAAGCCAAAGTCCCGGTCTAACACCGTGTGGTGTGATCGCCCTGCCCTCGCGGCTCTGGGAATCACTGACAATCGAGCGAAGAAGCCATGCCGCCACTGCTCCTGTAGCGGAAAACTCGGGTGACGCGGATCACCAGGATCTCGCGATACCGACACGCCACATAAAGTTTTATCTCCCGAACATCCCAAGTAGAGAGCAATGCAGGAATCACTGATTGTGGAGGAGTTTGCGAATGCGGGATATCAGGTCAGTCCGGATGCGGTCGCGCTGATCGGCTCGTATCCCGCGCCCGATACGATCGTTTCTAAGGTGCTGCAATCGCTTGATGATTCGGTGCTTGTGGTGGAGAGGGAGCATCTCAACCTCGATGGCGTGAAGATTCCTGAAAAGTCGACAGAGAAATTGGCGGAGAAATTGGCGGAGAAGTTATCGAAACCAGTCGATGCGCCGGCAGTGAACATACTCTCGGATATCAGCAATGAGTCGACATGCGTTGGCGAATACTCCGAATTTGTACGGTACTTCCGCGATCGTTACACGCGGTTAAGTGGCATCATAAGGGGACGGATCACAGCGCGCCCGATCGAGTCGCTGCGCGCGAGGCACAGCGGAAGGGAGTATGACAGCGTCTCGATAATCGGCGCGGTCTTTGATGTCAGGACGACATCAAACGGCAACAGACTGCTGGAGATCGAGGATCCTACCGGCTCGTTCCCTGTGCTGGTCCGCCCATCCGACCGTGATCTGTGGGCTATCGCATCCGGCATCGTTCATGATGAGGTGGTCGGGGTCACAGGAACGCTTACCAGAGATGGGCATCTGATGATCGTAAAGAGCATCGTGCTGCCGGATCTGCCGAACATGTACAACCAGACGCTCCCTGATAATGGAAATCGCCACAAGCGATCTCCATCGATACCACGGTCCGGAGGACGGAGCATTAACGGCAGTGAACACGGCAACGGAGACGATGCGGCTGGTTGCGCAGTCCTGATTTCAGACGTGCATATCGGAAGCAACACGTTTCTTGGGAGCGCGTTCTCTGATTTCATCGACTGGCTCGGCGACGGCTCTCTGCCGGTGCAGTACCTGATAATAGCAGGCGATCTCGTGGACGGGGTCGGGATATACCCGGGTCAGGAGTCTGAACTGGAGATCCCTGATGTCTACGACCAGTACAGATGTGCGGCAGAGTACCTCGGAAGAGTTCCAAAGAATATCAGGATCATAATAGCGCCCGGCAACCACGATGCAGTGAGACTGGCAGAACCGCAGCCCGCGCTACCCGAAAAGATCAGGTCGATGTTCTCTGATGATGTGGTCTTCACTGGCAACCCCGCGCTTATTGAGATCCGCGGCGTAAGAATCCTGATCTACCACGGACGCTCGATGGATGACCTGATCGCAACCATCCCGAAGATGAGTTACCAGCGTCCGGAGCTGGTCATGATCGAGATGCTCAGGCGCAGGCATCTTGCGCCCATGTACGGCGGCAGGGTATCGATTGCGCCTGAGAACTCGGATCATTTCGTGATCGACCGGGTGCCGCACATCCTCCACTGCGGGCATGTCCATACCATTGGTATCGATCGCTACAAAGGCGTTACAGTGGTCAATTCCGGAACATGGCAGTCCCAGACCGATTTTCAGAAGCGGATGAACCTCGATCCCGTGCCAGCCCATGCAACGATCGTCGATCTTGCGACGCTTGGCACGAGGATGATCAAGTTTGCGTAAGATATGAAACATTTAAATAGATTTCATTGGACTGACCCCGTCTGTGTATACTAAAGCATATATAGTCTTAAAACGTTGTAATATTTAAGAGTGACTAAAAGGAGGGATTTTACGCAAAAGCAAGTTCTTCGTGCTGTTCATGAAAGTGACCTTGAACAGTTCTTAGATACGTTGGGATTATTGCAAGAAATCGATAAAGGAACTTTAAAATGCTATGTTTGTGGACAAAAAATAACTAAAACGTACGTGTTTAGCCACTCAGCCTTGCCCTTATCATCCGGAGACTGCTCGAATCCCCAGGCTCGCGTCCATGCCGCCAGCACTGTCATGATCCGCCTCCGGAAACTATTGCGGCGTGTACGAAACTACACGGTCGTGAGGCGGCACGTTTTTGCTTATACCTTACACCCCGATATCCATCTCAGGATCAGGGATGATTGCGCCCGATCCCTGCCCGGAGCGCCCTGTATGTGATTCCCGCACCCAGATCGACGGCGCATCCTTGCTCGCGCCCCTGTCACGCCCATACCTCTGCCTGATCCGAACGATCGTCGGCGTGTTGATGCCAACACCTGATACGATCGCATGTCCCTTTGCAAGTGCTGGCAGTTCCGATACGATATCCCGGCTCACAGACTCGATGCTTCGCCCGATCTGCTCCTGATCCGCGGGATTGATGATCCGCATCGTGATCTGGGTCATGCACTGGGAGAGCGAGTCAGAATCAAGCTTGCTCGGACGCTGCGAGACCATGCAGATCCCGACGCCGAACTTCCTGCCCTCGGAGAGGATCGTCTTGATAATCGGCTTTGATTTTGCCACTCTTCCGCCGCCCTCTCCCCCGTCTCCGCCTGCACCGCCACCACTGCCCTGCGGCGCAAACCGGTGCGCTTCCTCAAGAATCACGAATACCGGGTACGGCAGGTATTTGTCAGGCGTATCACTCGTATATGTGCCGTTTTCCGTCTTCTGCCGTGCATCAAAGATTTTTTGAAGGATCACCTGCGCAATCATCTGCTGAAACCCGGTGCTGATGCCGGAGACGTCCATAACCGTGAGCTGCCCGATCCGCAGATAATCGACAATCGGCACATCCTCGTGGTCATGGAATATTCCGTTATCCAGTTTGCGGAGCCGCCAGAGTATCCCTTCGATCGAGGAGTCGTTGCCATCGCCCCGTTCCTCTTCGACTGTATTTTTAAGTTCGCTCCGCGTGAACTGTCTGGTGCCGCCCCTGGAACTCTCTCTCCGAAGCGTGCGGCACGCACTCCCAAAGAGCGTCTTCATCTTGTCGGACATCGTGCCGTCGTCGATGATGCTGATGAGATCAGACGTCTCGAGGTCGCCTACGCGGATCTTGATGCTTTCGGGCTTTATTATCCTGACTTTCGGCTTGTAATCGCCGTCCCAGAACCGCGGGTCATTGGCGATCGCATCCAGCACGGTATACTCTCCGTGCGGGTCAAAGATCAGCACAGGCGCCCTGTTGCGGGACGTGAGCAGTTCCTCGACGATGACGCCGACCGTGTACGACTTTCCAGCGCCTGTGGCTGCGATGACTGAGAGATGCTGGCTTACGACATCCTTAACCGAGAGCACGACCTCGAAATCGGTTCCTGCAATCGTCCCGATCGTTGCAGAGCCGATCTCACCGGATTGCGCCTTGTTGATGTCGCGCAACTGCTCGGCTGCCGACCTGTGTATCACGGTGCCTGCGGCGGGGTTCATGCGCGGGTTGATGAACTCGCCGAGGATTTCATCGAAATAGCCGATCACGACACCTTTCGTCATGAAATATTTGAATTCGTCGGGATCAAAGCCGCAGAATTCCGCGACATCCGCCGGACTGATGCCGGTGTCGAGAAGGAACTCGACAGGGTACTCGGTGAGCGGCTCGGTCTCTGCTACGCGGCAGAGGATCTGCTGGCGGTCGGTCTGGTAGTGGACGAACTCCCATGTTTTGAGATGTTCTCTTGTGATGAAGGTGAATCCGGTCTTGTCGTGGCGGAGCACGATTCCGAGGGGTGTTGTGGTCATGGTAACGATGGTTTTGTGGTTTTATGTGTGATCTTCCCGTGCGCCAAAACCTTTCCTTTCGATATAATTTCGCTGATGAATGGGTCACCGATATCTAAACGATGTTTAACCTCTGCTGGCGTCTTTACAAGGATGTCGAAGTCGATTTTTTTGTAATGATCGCGTAATAGCTTGTTCACTGCTACCATGCGTTCAATCTCTCTTTTGTTGGTTTCCATGATTACGAGAATGTCTATATCGCTTTTTTC
>JAUWCK010000255.1 GCA_030609345.1 Methanosarcinales archaeon
GGACTTAGAATTGCGACCAGCAGGTATGGGGAATCCATCGACGCCGACCTGCTCCGGAAGATCGGGGCAGAATCCGGATCAGAGGATGTGCTGGTGGTCTTTGGCGCGCCGCACAAGGGAATCTCTGAGATTATGGATGAAGAGAAGAGAGAAGAGAGCGAGAAGAGTTTTATTGCGGAATTTGACTATACGCTAAATACCCTGCCAGATCAGGGAACCGAGACGGTCCGGCTCGAGGAAGCGATCGTTGCCACGCTTGCGATACTGAACCTGGCGTTTCACTGACCTGACCGGTGACCGCAGATCACTCATCCAGTTTCATCAGAAGCGCAGTGCGCACCGAGACCGCATCAGTAAGATCAGGGGTCGTGTGCCAGATCTTGAGTTTCTTCAGGTCCAGCCTGCTACCGCATCGCTGGCATACGGTCGATTTTACGCCGTACTCTATGATCTGCACATGGCTTTTGCATTTCGGGCATACGATCACGGCATATTTCACTTATCCCACTCCATGATATTTATTCCATGATTCGTGATCGCATACTCCTTTATCCTGCGGTCATGATCGGTTCCGCGCATCTTTAAGATCATCAGGAGTTTTCGCAAGCCCGACTCCTTCCTGATGTACCTGAGCGATACGATGCCGTCCACCAGAAAAGACGTGCCTGCATCCGGTATCCCGAATGAAAATACGTTCTCGATCTCGCTGGTGAAGAGCGAGGTAACCTTCCTGTACTTTAAGTACCTGATCAGCGAGTAGATATATTCCCTGACATTTACAGATCCGCAAAACACGGTCTTCATGTCTGTGATCCCATCGAAGACCACTGATCCGGCACCGATCGACTCGACCGCGTCCTTGATCTGCCAGAGATGCTCATCGGAAGAGACCTGTTCAGAGGGATAAACGAACCTGAGCATGTCGTTCTCGACATATCCTTGCAGGTCCCACCCAATCCGCATCGCTTCAGCGATCAGTTGATCGGGCGATTCATTAAACGAGACTATGACTGCCGGTCTATCATTTTCAAGGCTTTTGTTGGCAAATTGCAAGCCAAAAATAGTTTTCCCTGTACCTGGACTGCCAGCAATCAGCATTGAGTATGTTTCAGGGATTCCCCCTTCCAGCATCCCGTCCAGTTCCCGAATACCGGTCGGGATGCGCACCGAGAGATTCGGGTGCGCTGCACCGCCTTTCAGATGCGGGAATACCCGTACGCCGCTCGTGGAGAGGCTAAACGTATATATATTTGATAATGCTTGCGTACCTGCGATGTTCGGGGTTTTGAATACCCTGAGATTGCGTAAAACGTGTTTTTCGCCCTCTTCGTAAGAGAGATACAGAACCCCGCCCATAAAATGGCTGACAACCGATGTATGAATCTCGGATGCGGTCAATTCACCCGTGACCAGTGTGATCGCATCCCACTCATGCGCCATCGAATCGAGCGTGCCTATGAATCGGTGCTGCTCCTGTTCCGAAAATGTAGATCCAAGCGGAGTTATCGGGTCGATTGCAACCCTGTCAGCACCGGAAGATGATACGGCGTTCCCGATATCGATCAACGCGGACAATGGATCGCGTTCTGCCGATATCCTGTCGATCGGATGTACCGCGATCGATTCGTGCATGGATGGAAAAGTATCTGCGAAATCCCCTCTCCGCTCCTGTCTGGTGGTGATCGGAATGTAGAGCGTTGATTCGTCTTCTGCCACACTCGATAGCGAATCGAGCACGAACATCGTCTTGCCGACACCAGCGGTACCTGCTATGAGGATGGTCGATGGTTTTGGAAATCCTCCGAGAATCTCATCGAGCCCCATGATGCCGGTCGGTCTGAGCGTCATCAGTATAATATGGGGCGTTTTCGTATATTAATTACTTGTGGCAGGCGCTTATACAGGTACTCTGTCCGTACTTGTTTTCAGACATCGAGTAGGTCTTTGCGTCAACAATCTCCCCTGTTTGTGGATCTACCAGCGCGGTCGCAACGTACAAGTCCTTGCCACTGCTGCCGCAACTACAACTCCGCTCGATCAGATCGACCTTCCAGAGGAAAGGCGACTCACTGACGTTTGCAGACCGATTGATGCCCCAGAATGACGACCCGCTGGGGTCCGCGGATGGTTTGGTGATGGTGTACGTGGAGTCCTGAACGAGCACTGCCTGCACACTCCTCCGGTTTGGCGCAGTGAACTTCTGGCTCAGGAATTCCTTGATTGTCTCGTTGTTTGCGGTGATGTTGATCGCTTCACCGGCATCGATCATGGGCATCGTTCCAAGCGTCTCCCTGACCGCTGACAACTGCCCCCTCTCTACAGGATCGGTAGGCGTGATGCACCCGGAGCTTACAACCATCACCATCAGAA
>JAUWCK010000277.1 GCA_030609345.1 Methanosarcinales archaeon
GTTAAAGGGGGGGATGATGTTCACGACAATCGTTGTGAAGCCGAGAATAAAGACGGATGGTGACAAGGAAACCGTGGAAGATATCATTGCACAGGTCGAAAAAGGCGCTCTCGTCTTAAATTCGATGAAGACTGTTGTCACAATAGATGCGACGATCGAGTGACGAACAATTCACCGATCACCCGCGCAGCCCTTCGAGTATAGCATCGTATCTGGCAGCTATCCGCTCGATCACATCAGCAGACGCATTGCTGTGTGTGGGAAACGTAATGGCACCTGTACCAAGATAATCCGGCGCAACCAGCACTCCTGTCTGCGATATCGTGAATCCGAGATCGTTTAGGATGCGGGCTGCCATTTCCGATGCTGGCTTTACCCTGATATTCAGTTCCGCATCCAGTTTCCGTGATTTTTCACGATATCTCTCATTCAATTCTTCCAGTTCCAGGACAACCTTCGAAACATCGTTCTTCCTGCCGTACCTGCCGATCGCTTTTACCGATTCAAGCAGGTCATCGAAGGTGGCAGATGCGATCTCAATGATCTCCCCTGAAAAATTCCCGCGTACCTTGTCTGTATACCCTTTTGAGATCACGAGCACCTGAATATCACCAAACAAAGCAAGATCCTCGGCAGACGGGTTGTATGCACCGACTACAACATGTGGAATCCCGCACCGCCGCAGAAGCGATCCGTACATCGGGGTAACTCCGATCCGCGCCTCCATCCTCGACTTAAGCGCATTCCGAATGGCTTCCGGGTCGCTTGAATCCAGACCAAAGTACTCTGCAAATCTATGCGTCGTCGTAAGGAGTTTTGTATGCCCTGTTGGAACCGACCCGATCAGTTCCATCCCGAGCAAGTCATGCACATGCGAATAAGCCGAGTTCCCGCGAATCCTCACGAGATCCGACTGCGTTACTGGCTGGTGGTATGCGATCACCGATAATGTGCGGAGCACAGGCGCAGGAAGTTCCTTAGGCGCGAACGACCGCACATATTCGACGTATTCGGGCATAACCTGCATCAGGTATTCTGCATTTTTCGATTTTATGATCTCGATTCCGGATCCCCGTTCCATGTACTCTTCGATCAATCCGTCTGCGATCAGGGATGTCTCGTCCTCTGGTTTATCGAGCAGGTCGCTTAACCGGGTTATATCAACTGCACCGCCTGCAGCAAAGAGAGCGGCTTCGATGATCTCTTTCTCGTTCTTCACTTAAGGTCCAGATTCGATCGGATGCATCTTATCTCTTTTCGTGGGCGGGAGTGTTTTCGGCGTGTGGTGTTACCAAAGAGGGTAGTATCGATTTTTGATCTGCCAACAAAAAAGCGCAGTTTATGCTGATTTAGAGCATCGCAGGCACCATGGTGCTGGTGCCTCAATCGACCACATCACTCCGCAGGTGCCCCCCTCGCTCTACGACATTATCTGACCAT
>JAUWCK010000246.1 GCA_030609345.1 Methanosarcinales archaeon
CGCCTGCACCGCTCGCTCCGAACCCGGCGCCGATCGGGATGTCAGATGTAATGTGAACCGGACATGGGCGCCGGGCCATTCTTGAGACGACCGATCCGATCGTCGGGCATGGCGAATCATCCGAACCATCAGAACCGCCGATCTCGACGCGGGTGGTGACGCCTGCTTTTAGTGTTATCCCGCAGCCGAGCGATCCTGCCATCGCGGGGTTTTCATGCGGGCAGATCACGAAGAATCCTGTGATATGCGCCGGCGCAAACGCGGCTCTGGGTTCGGGGGGTCGAGTCATGGTATGTGTTCCACACAAGCGGTAAAAGTCACCGGATTTAACCACAGAGGGCACGGAGAGCACAGAGTTTTTAAACCGATCCTCTGTGACCCTCTGTGCTCTCTGTGGTTGTATTTCCTATTGATGTCATTTATGTCAGTCGCGGTGTTGTGCATCCGACTGACCATTGCACAATTTTGGATCATTTAAGAAACTCAACGTGCTACTCTGTATGTTCCTTTGCACCACGCAACACCAATAATCCGGGGTCAGTTTACCCCAGATTTCTGACGATCGCGTCTGTCATAGAGCTCATGCTCGCACTTCCGCCGAGATCGTACGTGGTTATGCCCTCTGCAATCGTCTGCTCGGTCGCACGGATGATTGCATCCGCCCCATCGGCCGCGTCGAGATACCGAAGCATCCATGCGCCGGCAAGGATCGTTGCGCACGGATTCACCTTGTCCAGTCCTTTATATTTCGGAGCAGAGCCGTGTGCCGGCTCAAACATCGCGTAATCGTCGCCTATGTTTGCCGAATACACAAGACCGATGCTCCCGATCAGCCCTGCGCACTGCTCGCTTATGATGTCCATAAATAGGTTCGTTGAGATGAGCACCTTGTGATCGAAGAGTTGCGGGTTCTTTACGAGTTGCTGCGCCATGTTATCAACGTGGTACTCCCAGAGTTCCACATCAGGATACTCGGTTGCAGTGGCGCGCAATGTGTCCATGAATGCGCCGCAGGTCATCCTGAGGATATTACTCTTGTGGATGCCGACAACGGTATCCCAGCCCCGCCTCGTAGCGTCCTCAAAAGCGTACCTTGAGATATTCTCACATGCGCGTCTCGTGATTCTCCGGATCGCAATGAATGTATCATCTGTTATCTCAACTTCTTTTCCGAAATACATGCCTTCCGTTGCTTCCCTGACCGCTACGAAATCTACATCGCCAAGCGGCGCAGGCGCTCCTGCAAATGTCTTTATCGGGCGCACGTTCGCATAGAGATCGAACCGCTGGCGGATGCTTACGGCAACGCTCCTTGGCGCGCCAACGACTCCGGGCGTCGTGGTCGGTCCCTTGAAACACGCATCGGTCTCCCCTAGTACGTCCCAGGTCTCATCCGGGATCAAGGAGTCTCCGCCGTGTTCCTTCCACCATTCATCTCCTGCCTCGCACGGCACAAACTCGATGTCAGGACTCACCGCATCCACAACCCGCATCATGGAGTCCACAAGTTCCGGTCCGGTACCGTCGCCTCGAATGATTGCTGTTTTCTTCATAGTATCTATTATCAGAAGTTATATATCAGATAAATGTGTTGTGTCAGTTGGAGGTTTTTATCATGAGCGAAACACTCAGAAAGTTGGGACTCATCGGGATCGGCGTGCTCGCCATCACCGAGGAGAAGATCAGGCAGACCGTGGACGAACTCATCGAGAAAGGAGAGATGAATCGAGAAGAAGGGAAATCCCTTGTTCAGGAACTCCTGACCGAGAAGAAGAAGCAGATGCAGGAACTCAGAGATACAATCTCAAATAGTGTGCAGAACTCGATCGACCGGTCAAAGATCGCAACGAAGGACGATGTCGCACGTATGGAGGACAAGATCGCAGAACTCGAAAAGACTATTCGGGAACTTTCCGAGAAGTGAGGTGTGTAGTTTATGGATCTTCTGGAAGTCGCGAAGAAGGTGACGCTTAACGACCTGCGCCCGATCGCAAAGGAGCACGGCATCCGGACGAGCTGTGTGAAGAAGATCGATATCGTGAGGCAGTTGCCGGAAGAAGTTATCGAGGAACTCGCAAGGAAGTAAAGGGATTCGGTAGATCTCTGGGGGGTTGGCAGCCCCTGCAGGGCGAAAGGGGTTTATGCGATCGGGTTGTTATGGCAAGTAACATCCCAGGGATGATTGGTATGATCAATCATACTCCCGCCACGTTCTCCCGCACTTCGTGCACCTGAAGAATCTGGTCTCGCTCTCGTCTGCTGACCGCAATTGTCGCAGCCACCAGTAAGCGGTGTCGTTTCCGCATTCCTCGCACCGTGCATGTGTGGTCGGCAATCCTGTATCTGATTGTCCTTCGAGAACTGCAATCGTCTTCTTTGCATGCCGTTCAACAGATAAAACGGATTTGTCGTCTTGTTTTTCCGTTGTAAATCCGCAGCGTCTGCATACCAGTACACCATCCTTCAACACCAGCATGGTGCCGCATTCCGGACAAAATTCCATGACACCCTCCTTTGCTTGCCCATGTAATAAAGGTGTCTGGCGGGTTGGCAGCTCAGCCCAACCGAACCCATTC
>JAUWCK010000237.1 GCA_030609345.1 Methanosarcinales archaeon
CGATGACGCTTGATGTCCAGGTCTCAAACGATGCCGCGAACTGGAATACTGTGGTATCAGGAGCCACTATCACCGAGGGCGGTACCTTTGTGGAGATTCCGTTTGCACAGACCGATGCCAGATACATCAGGCTACACGAAACCGGCTTTGCACGGATGTACGGACAGTGCACCGAGTTCGATGTGTATGCGCATACGTGAGTAATCCGGGGGTTGTGGTGGTGCACATTTTGCGCCACCGCCTCCTTCTATTTTTTTCTACCGTTCCTGTCGATCCAAAACTTTAGGTATGAACCGTTTATATATTTGATACTGATGGTTTCCGATTCTACCAGTGAAACTGTGGCTCAACGGATAGACGCGCTGCTACGCAGGATCGGGGATGATCTGCAAAGCCATCATGTCGTATTCAGGGAGGAACTGAAAAAGACGGCACGCAAAGCAGATCTTGTGGATGTGGCACTCTGGGCGGAAGAAGGCAACGGGAAGGTCTCATGCGAGATTATAACCGTGCCCAACCAGATCTTTAGACCGGGGACGGATCGTTACGCCAAACTACTTGAGTATATCGCGGTCTGTCTGAATATACGTGGGGAGACGCTTGGAATAAGGCAGGTCGGGATAGAGACCCGCCCCGAACTGAATACCGATCGGCTCATAAGCGACGTGAAAGAGTACTTTGAGCGCGAGTTTTTTATAACACTCCTCGATGCAAACTTTGGTAAGCCGATACAGTGGCGGAAAGGGAGAATCGAGCAGGGAGAGATCAGGATCGGTCAGGTCAGGTCAGGACGGTACGATTCCGGAAGGTCGGTTGGGGTGGTGATCACAGGAACCGACATCAAGACGGTCGCTCTCGAGAACGGAAACATAGTCTACAGAAATGAGATCGCTATCGAGGAAGGAAGCCCGATCGAAGAGGTGCTCGAAGAGTGTCTCACAAAGGCTGCTAACGAGGTTGGTATCAGCGAAAACGAGGATGTTTACATCGGTGTTCCCGGACCGGTGGATCCTTACGGGAATATCGTGAGGATGGCAGAGACGAAGGGTGTAACCAGGGAGTCGCTTGAAAATTTACAGCGGAAGTACCCTTCCATCAGGTTCATCAACGATGCCAATGTGGAGGCAGTGTATCACAGGATCGTCTGGGCAGGCGACATCGCAACCGACCAGCCGACTGTGGCGCTTGTCTTGCGAAAGGGGATCGGGTTTGCGATTCTCGTGGAGGGTTACCTCCTGTCATGGGTGGGCGCACCGATGGAGACTCATTTTAGGGTGAACTTCTCAGAGGATGCTACAATCTGTAATTGCGGCATGAAGGGGTGCCTTGAACTTCCATCCGGATGGGTGGTTGACAGGTTCATGCATCTGGCATCGGAGAGGGGTGTGAAACTTCCGCCTGATTTTTCAGAAAAGGTCGAGTGCGCAGGCGAGAAGTATGATCTGCTGGCAGCAGATGTCGGCGCTTTCCTAAGACGCGATGGGGAGCTACAGAAAGTTGCATCGGACGTGTTCATGGAGTACGGGGAGAATCTCTCGGTCCTCTTCGGGGAACTGGCACGGTTGATGGATGTTACCGGGTTCTGGGTGGCGCTAAGCGGCGGCATGGTCCAGCAGAAGGGCGAGAGGGCAATGATCATTCAGGGGATCGCGAAAGGGATCGACGATACGTTTCCAGGACTTAAGATAGAGCTACTCGGCGGGATCGAAGAGGCAAGAGGCAGGGCAGGAGATGAAGGCGAAGAAGAGATAACCCGGTACGAGCGGATTTCAGGGAAGTGGCAGGGCGCAGTGGGCGCGGCTCTCTGTGCGATTCAGGAGAAGCAGATGAAGATGCGGATCGAGCCCGATACGAAATTGATGATAGATGAGGCAGAAGGGGTTGCGATCTCTGAGATAGCCGGAATACTCCGCACAGGAAGAAAACTATCCACACATACGATCATCGGTGTTGCCGGACCTTCGGGCGGCGGGAAGACGCACTTTGCCGAACTCGTGAAGAACGGGATCGAGGAACTCGGGAGGGCGAGTTCGGACCGGGTGAAAGCGGAGATTATAGCGATGGACGACTATCTGCTACCGAAAGAAAATCGGGAAAGGGGCGGAATCCGGGCGAAATACTCTCTTACCCGGCTGTGGGATGATATAGTGGCGGTCAATAATGGAGACGTTATCGGTCATCCTGTATTCGATCAGGTATCCCGCGTGAGGTACAGCAAATTAGGGAGATTCCTGGACGAGAAATCTACAATATTTGGCAGCCGATTGTCTGAAAGTCATACCGAACTTTTTCGCAATGTTAACCGGATGACTGAGTGGTCCGGAGAGGCAGAGATAAAGTTAAAGTCGGATAAAGAGCTCGTTATCCTCATTGACGGCATTCTGGCACTGGATAATCCAACGGTCAATAAACTGTACTACGATTACCGCATATTCGTACATGCGCCATGGATATGGCGGCTCTGCGCTGCAATTTACAGAGCATGGCAGGAGAAGTGGTACCAGGGCGCAAATACCGCAGAGATCATCGAAAAATTTGTGTTCAAGCGTCCTGAGGAGGAGGCGATCATAAACGTCACGTATCTGGATGCGGATATGATGGTTGAGAACGATTATTACGAGTTGAAGGTGGATTCTGATCTGAAAAACCTTCTGGGCGACGTGCATTCCCTTCTGGAGAGCGACTTATATGCTCAA
>JAUWCK010000108.1 GCA_030609345.1 Methanosarcinales archaeon
ATGACACCGCCTTTACACGGCGGGGATCATGCGTTCGAATCGCATCGAGCCCACGGGGCTGTGGCCTAGCCAGGTATGGCGACGGGCTCCAGCGGATAAATGATGAACAACGGGTCTACTGACGCCTGCCCGACGGGGCGCGTGTATGATGAGCCGTTGGAGCACTGATGTGCCCTCCTCGACCTTCGAGGGTTCGGAGAGACCCGTCGATCGTGTGTTCGAATCGCACCAGCCCCATTCCGATGCCATGATGGACAAAAACATTGTTGCATTGAAAAAGAAAGGTATGCTCAGACGCATCGGTCCGGCGAGGGGTGGGCACTGGGAGGTGGTCGGCAAATGAAGGGACGGGCGAGCCGGATGGGATGGGCGATGCTGTGGGAGAGCTTGTTGATACGATTCGCAACAACGTAACGATTGACTGGACGTTAAGGGAGAGTGTCCAGGCAAAGCTCCGGGTGATGGTCAAACGAATACTCCGGAAGTACGGGTATCCTCCGGACAAGCAGAAGAAGGCGACAGAGACCGTGCTGGAACAGGCAGCGCTGATATGCGATATTTGGACTGTTTGAATCTCCCGGAAAAATGGAGAGTGGAGTTGGGTTATGAATCCCAACCTCCTCTCGAAGACGTATCAGTCCTTGATCTCCTCAAACGAGTCCTTGTGCTTGCAGACCGGACACTCATCCGGCGCCGCATCAGCGTCGGCAACGTATCCACAGTTTGTACATCGATATTCAGCCATTTTAGTCTCACCTCCTTTTAGATTGTCTTCTTACAGAAATACCAGTCCTTGCAGTCGTATCCCTCACCAAGCCGCTTCTCTGCCTCTTCCGTTGTTGCAGGCGGAGGCACAATCGCCTGATCCCCAGGTCTCCAGTCGGCAGGCGTTGCGATCCCGTACTTGTCTGCCGCCTGCAGGGCATCGATCAACCGCAGGATCTCATCCATATTCCGTCCTGTTGAGAGCGGGTAGTAGATCATCGCCCGCAGGATCTGGTCGGGATCGATCACGAAGACGCATCGCACCGCAGCGGTTGCGCTTTGTCCCGGATGGATCATGCCATACAGCGTCCCGACATTCATGCTAAGGTCCGCTATCACCGGAAACGGAATCTTGACGCCCATCTTCTCCTCGATGTTTCGCACCCATGCGATATGCGAGTGGACGCTGTCAACGCTAAGTCCGATCAGTTTGACGCCGCGTTTCTCAAGTTCGGGGTGCATCTTCGCAAAGCCCATGAACTCTGTTGTGCAGACCGGCGTGAAGTCTGCCGGATGCGAGAAGAGGATGACCCACCCTCCCTTGTAGTCAGAGAGTTTTATTGGTCCGTGGGTGGTCACCGCCTCAAAATCAGGGGCAGCCTCTCCCAGATGAAGCATCGGGCGTGCCTGTACCTGTTCTGCTGTGGTTTCTTCTTCCATGCCTATCACATCTTCCTATCCAGTCATTTCAGTTGTTTCAGCGCATTCCGAAACATCGCAACACTAATGCCCTCTCGGCGTCGTCACGGGTTGCTTTGGTTTCAGTTGTTTCAGCGCATTCCGAAACATGGCAACACCAGGGGCACCTGACGTCATAAATACGACTTCGAGCGTCTCCACGATTTCTTCTTTTGTTGCTCCGTTGTTGATTGCGTTTCGCATCTGCGATTCCACACAGGGCTCACACCGCTGCGCTGCAACCGCTGCCAGTGCCATAAGTGTCTTTACCTTCACAGAGAGAGCACCTTCCTTCAGTACACCCTCATCACACTTTTGATACATCCGGAGGAAATCAGGGTCGATCTCTCCAATCGTCTTCATGATATCTGGAGTGAACCCGATCTTCTTGCTTATGTTCTCTACAATCTGTTTTCCCATTGTTACATACCTCCTCTATTATAGTCTCTCATCGACCCCGCCGCCGGTGTCGCATTCCGGGATGTAGCAGCTGACATCGATGAAATCACATCTCTCGCCGCACGATGGACACTGTTCCGGCGGCGCATCCGCTTCCAGCGTATATCCACAGTTTGAGCATTTCCAGCTGGTCATCTCATTAACCTCCCGACCTCTTCAGCAGCCCGAAAAGTTCTCTGCCTCGTGCTCGCCGCAGAACCAGCAGGTTTCAGGGTTGTCGCCTTCGACAAACGTCATCTGCCCGCATGTGAGACATGCGAACTTGTTGTCGTGTACAACCCGTGTTCCCGGCGGCAGAACCGAAACGGTTCCGGCAACTTCCCAGAGCCCGTGCAGGTTGCAGCGCGAGACCGCACGCAGTTTGACAGATCCCACGTTGTCAAGCCTGATCGTGAAGACGGTCTTTGGCTCGGTGAGTTGCGGAGTTAGGTCTATTCGTGCCAGAAATACATCCTCTGCATACAGTTCGATCCACTGTATGTGATGTCCCGGCTCATTCGGGTGTTTCAGCATCCCGCCGACCTCTACTTCGATATCGAAAGGCTCCCGTGCCGCAACCTTCACAGGAATGCTGATATGCGGCAGGTGCTTCTTCTCAAGCGCAGTCAGATTCATCAGGTTCGCTGCTTTGTTTATTCGCAGAAAA
Source organism: Methanosarcinales archaeon (assembly GCA_030609345.1). Next base: position 2,549 of record JAUWCK010000108.1, read on the forward strand.
TGCTCATCAATCACTTCTTCCACCATTGTTTATACCTCCTTTGGTTTATTCCACAGGTTTGAAAAACTCCTTCCCGGCGCCACATGACGGACACTTCCAGTCGTCTGGCAGATCCGGAAACTCCGTTCCAGGTTCGATTCCGCTCGCAGGATCGCCCCTCTCCGGGCGGTACAGGTATCCGCACATCGTACATCGATAATTCGTCATAGTGTGCCCTCCTTTATACTCAAACAAGATCCATCGGAACGCCACAGCAGACGAGCTCTCCATCTCCTGCCTCCAGTACCTGAACAACGTTCCCACAGATACTGCATTCGTAAACTTCTCCTTTAGCTGTCATATCCACCTCCTATTTAGTATTCTTCACACCTGATCTCGAAGTACTCTCTCGGATGATCGCACGACGGACACGGGGCAGGCGGTTCCTTGCTCTCGTGCACATACCCGCACTTCCTGCAGACCCAGATGACCTTCGTATCCTTCGTAAAGACCGTATCCGCATCGACAGTTGCAAGCAGTTTCCTGTACCGCTCTTCGTGATGCGCCTCTGCAACCGCTATCATCCGGAGTCTGCTGGCAATCCCGTCCAGTCCTTCGCTTTCTGCAACGTCTGCAAACTCAGGATACATCGTCGTAGTCTCGTAATTCTCGCCAGCGATCGCTGCGGCGAGGTTATCCTTGGTGGTTCCAAGCGTTAGCGGAGCAGCGGCTTCAACGACGATCTCACCAGGTTTTTCAGGAATCTTCTGCCGGAGTTCATCGATCATCCTGAAGAGCCACTTCGCATGTTCCCGTTCATTCTCCGCGGTCATAAGGAAGATTCCCGCGATCTGCTCGTATCCTTCCTTCTTTGCAACCTTCGCATAGAACGTGTACCGGTTCCGTGCCTGACTCTCGCCGATGAAGGCTTTTGTCAGGTTCTCAAGCGTCTTTTCCATGACTCTAATCGCCCCCTGGCTTCACGCTGTATACCGCGGTAACCGTAACAGTGACGAGATTCTTCGGCGCTGGAAACCCCATCTTGGCAAGCTCTTCCTTTGCCGCATCAAACGCAGGTCCGCTATCTGCAAGCGTTGCGGTTCCCTTGAGTTGATACCCTGATACGGTCTCTGCGTCCACGATGTCGATTGCGACCCCCGGGTTCTCCATGAGGTTCTTTCTGGTGTGTTCCGAGAAGATATCAGCAAACTGGATCGTCTGCTCATCAACGATCTCAAAGCTGCCCTTCGGCGAGACGTTCGGCACGCCACCTTTTGATGCCGTGGCAACCGAGCCCCACTGTATCTTTTCAAGAACCTTCTTTACGTCATCTGTGATCTTATCCATCTTACTCACCTCCTAACTCTTTTCGGAAAGTGCTCTTGCGATGCTTTCGCCAAGCTCCCTTGACTCCTGCCGTATCTTGCTGGTGATCGCACCTGATACCTGCAACCCGGGTTCCACCACATCCATGCCCCATTCCTTCATGGCATCGATGATGATTCCGACAGCTTTGGGGCGGGTTGCATAAGGTCCGAATGCTGTCCCGACCTTGCCGGATAGATCAAGGCTTCCAGCCTTTTCCAGTAATTGCTCCACAAAGACGACCGGCAACATGTTATATGTTGATGAGCCAATCGCAACGGCATCTACCGAGTCCATGATCGCGAGCGCGTCATCCACACTCGTTGTGCGCCCGCCGCCGGGCACATCCTCGGTCACGTTACCGAGCAGTATCACTTCAGTCTCAAGACCCTCAGACCTTGCCCCGTCATCTATCTGTTCTGCCATCTCTCCGGTGTGACCGGTTCCGGTTCCGTAGATTACAGCCAGTTTAGCCAATTACAACACCTCCTCTGTGTGTTTGCAGGATATTTAAGGAATCTGCCTGCATCAGCGGTCAAACATCCTGATACGCGCGGGATCTGTGCGCTTTACGCGCGTTCTGCCCCCCTTTGCAATACAACTTTAAAAACGTATCGTTCGAATATCGTCAAGTATTGATGGATTTAAGACGATGTTCGCAAAACCGCCGCTCGATAGCGGTAGCAGTGTGCGAATAAGACACTTTTTCAGCAATTCCCGCTCAGTCATGTATTCCACACTCCCGGTCTTACTTACCGAATTTTTAGTTCCACATTAGGCACATGGAATGTAAAAAATAAATAGAGTATAAATTCAAGACTTGGTATTTTAACTACTTATACGAGAACATCGCCGAAAAAAATACACTTACCAGTCGATACAAGCAAAATCGAATCCATCTCCATGGCTATGTTATTATAATACCCAGTCTCAATTTCCCATCAAGATGGGGGCGGATCTTCGAGGATAACCGGATATTTCCTTTCAAATCCATAAAGCAGGGCTCTGAAGATGCTTTTCATCGAATCAAATT
>JAUWCK010000149.1 GCA_030609345.1 Methanosarcinales archaeon
AAAACTTTAAATAATAGCAACAAATAGCACAGAGTATGAAGTCCAATGCTACAGAATCCATACTTGAGAAAGCCATCCGGTTTCACGGACATCAGTGTCCCGGACTTGCGATGGGAATACGGGTCTCTCTGGTCGCATTGCGAGAACTTGGGAAACCTGCCCGGGATGAGGAGATGGTTGCGATCGTCGAAAACAATTCTTGCGGCGTGGACGCCATTCAGATGCTCACAGGTTGTACATTCGGCAAAGGAAATCTGATTTTCAACGATTTTGGTAAATATGTTTATACTTTTATGAACCGTGAAAATCAGAAGGCAATCAGGATTTCCATCAAGAAAGAATCTGGTGAAATGAATAAGGAACATCTGGATCTCTTTGCCAAAGTTAAGAAAAAAACGGCAACCCAGGATGAAATAGATGAGTTTAAGCGAATGCATATCAAAAAAAGTAATGAGATACTGAACATTCCGGAAGATGATCTTCTGACTATCGAAGAGGTAAATCCCACACCAGTGCCGATGGCACCCCTCCATGAATCCGTAGACTGTGTCAGATGCGGTGAATCGGCGATGGAGACGAGGATCCGACTGCTGAACGGCGAACCACATTGCATCCCGTGTTTTGAGGAGTTGACAACGTGAAACAAATACTGATCGCAGCTTTGATCATTGCCGGTGTGTATTCACACCCGCGGTGAGTGCAGCGGTCGAAAAAGAGCTCGGAATCGCAGTTCCATAGTACCGTAGAATTGTGGAAGATGCTCCATCGCACCGCGTTATCGAGAATCCCCCATACACGCAACTTCTGATTGATGCGGTGGGGGGGCGGTTTGGGAAATTCACAACCGTTCTGGCATACTTTTCTCATGGAGCTTCACAGCAGCCGTTATGAAGATCATCAGGAATATCACAAGGGCTGTAATATCCACCGAAATCGGATAGTAATTTTCCCCCTGGAACGAATATCTGCACAGGTCAGTCAGGTAGGTCAGAGGAGACACTGATGCCAACATTCTTCCCCATGATGGCATATCTCCGACCGGGATAAATATGCCACTTATGAAGACCAGTGGAAATTTTGTCATTGTGGATATCATCATCACGGTGGAGGTCATGCTGGTCGGTGTGGATGAGAATATCAACCCCATAGCCGAGAAGCAAAATGCAGCCAGCACGATACCCACGGCAAGGACGAACGGATGTTCGACTGTCACACCGAGCGCCATTCCGGATAGTATCGGGACGAGGGATATCCCCATCCCAAAGAGCACGGATGCCAGCACATCCCCCATAAGGATCGTCGTGATAGAGATGGGAGCTGCTGCAAGTCGTTCCATGTTCCTGGTCTGCGTCTCGGTGGGCGCGATCACAGGAGTGACCGACATTGATGTGAAGAAGATCGTCATGGCGAGCAGTCCTGCGATGAGAAAATCGACCGGGAGATCTCTCCCTATCACGAATGCCAGAAAGAGGAATATCGGGAAGAGGATACCAAATATGATCACAGGTCCCTTCAGGTAGTAGATCCTGACATCTTTTTTGGCAATTGCACAGGCACGTTTCATCTGGTCGATCATCCCACCTCCTCTGTGAGTTTGATGAAAACATCTTCAAGCGTCGGTGTCAGCGTATTCAGTGTCACTATCTCCATATCATTTGAGCGAGAATAGTCTACCAGTTGGCGTATTATCCTGTCCGGTTCGTCCGTGTACAACCGCAGTTTATCTCCGCTCATCCGGATGTCGATGACTCCTGACATGGCGTGGAAATCAGAGGCGTCCACAGGCATGGCGAAACTAACCTCTACCCATTTTAACCCACCAATTCTCATTTTAAGTTTCTCTGGGGCGTCTATGGCTGCTATCTTCCCATGATTGATGATTGCAACTCTACTGCACATCTGGTTCGCCTCCTCCATGTAGTGAGTGGTGAGAAAGATGGTTTTACCGGCTTTGTGGAGATCCAGCACCGTATCCTTTATCAATCGTGCGCTCCAGACATCCAGACCCGATGTCGGCTCATCGAGAAATAGTATTTCCGGGTCGCTCATAAGGGACATGGCGATGATGATTTTCTGTTTCATCCCCTTGGAGAATGTCCCGACCTTATAATCTTTCCGCTCATAAAGATCGAACTTCACCAGGAGTTCTTCCGCTCTTTGTTTAGCCTCTTTTTTCGGTACACCGTACAATTCTGCCATGAACTGCAGGTTATTCCAGGCAGAAAGTTCGGTATATGCGTTTGACAACTCCGGAACAACCCCCATTACCTGTTTGGCTTTGATCGGATCACGCCGGATGTCAAAACCCATGATGTTGACTTTACCGGAACTTGGCTTGACTATTCCTGTGAGCATCCGGACTGTTGTGGTCTTGCCCGCACCATTCGGTCCCAAAAATCCAAAAACCTCGCCCTCTTCCACCTCAACGTTGATGTGATCCACTGCGGCAAGTTGATTGTAATATTTTGTCAGTTCTTTGACTTCAATCACATTTTCCATGATCCTGAACTCCATTTCCCAATAAATCGATTATTATCTGTCTTTTTTTCAGTTTCCAAACCTTTTCAGGTGCGCCTCCGCCTTTTTCCAGATAGTTGGAAACCTCGATGATGTCCGCGCGGTTCAGTTCGGATAGATGGTAATACAGTCCGGAAGGCTGGAGTCTCTCGCCACGTTCGGTTAAAAACTCGTAGATTTCCTTTGTACTCTTGCTGCCCTCTCCGATGAAATTGATGATCGTCCACCGGGTCGGACAGTGAAGCGCCCTGATGCATTTGTTAAGTTCTTTTATATGTGGATGACAATTGCACATTGCATCACCTCAATATTACAGTATTTTACAGTAACATTGCGGTGATAGTTTAAAAGAGTTTTGGATATTTCAGATCTCATCGCGCTTTTTAGAGAATGATGCCGATTCCGCAGGCGTTGATGATCGAAGAAGATACGCCATTCCCACAGTTTGTTCTCAAATTCTCCATCGAAATGAACCAGAGCACCAGATGAATTGACCCCCCCTCTGAATAACAAATATTAATACAAGCAGTACCCAGAAGTCACACAATGGACGACATTAAGATAATGCACCCGCGTCCAAGCGCGATCGTAGCTGCGCTTTACACGCTGCGCGATCTGGACGCCGACGTCGCAATCCTGCACGGACCTCCGGGCTGCTCATTCAAACACGCCCGCCTGCTCGAAGAAGACGACCTGCGGGTTGTCACAACCGCGATGGACGAGACCGACTTTGTCTTTGGCGGGCGCGAAGCGCTCTCGTCGCTCCTCGAAAAGGTCATCGACCTCTGGCATCCAAAAAGGATCGGGATCGTCGGAACCTGCACCAGCATGATCATAGGCGAGGACCTCAAGCAGGCGATCGAGGATGTGGATACCGATATTCCGGTAATCACGGTCGAGGTACATGCCGGCTACCATGAGAACACCCAAGGAGTGATCATGACCCTCGAAGCTGCACGGGACGTAGGGATCATCGATGATGCCGAGCTTGAACGGCAGACGAGGCTCTTACAGGAGGCGACGAGACTTGAGCAGGAGCACGGGGCTGCGAGCAAGGAGTATCTCGAGCCATCGAGAGGGGATCTCAAGTACAAGGTTTCAGAGCGGATCATAGGACTCTTGGAAGACGGGAAAAACTGCGTCAACATCTTAAATGCAAAGAAGGAGACTGCGTACATGTTTGCTGACGTCCTTCTCGCGGTCTCTGAATGTGCAGAGCACATCGGGTCGGAATCAGAGATCGTCAACATCGCAAACCTCGATACAGGGATCGGGCTTCCGCGAATCAGGCACTATGCAGTGGATATCCTCAAGGACATGCACGAGCGCGGGGTTGTGATTCACGAGACGATCGGCGGACTTGATGAGTACCCGGTTGCAGGGACTGTGGCAGGCGAGATCATCAGCGAGAAATACCAGAACTTCGATTTCGCGGTCATATCAGGA
>JAUWCK010000064.1 GCA_030609345.1 Methanosarcinales archaeon
GAAATACCGCTTCGCAATGTAGACATAAGCATATCTGCCGACAGCACGGTGCGCCTCATCGAATGTGATATGCACCACACAACGAAGATCGATACGCTTTGCCCGGAGATCGTTCTCGATGACCTGCGGCGTAGAGACGATGACCTGCGAGTCTTTCCAGAGTTCTGCCCGCTTTTCAGGCGGGATGCTTCCTGTAAACGTTGCAACCGCGCAGTCAGGAAGCGCCTGCCTGAAAAAATCGGAATGCTGCTCCACAAGCGGCTTTGTCGGCGAGAGGATCAGTACCTTGCCCCCGAGATCGTTCAGCCGTGCTGCGATCACCATGAGCGCAACGACCGTCTTTCCAAGCCCTGTTGGCAGCACAGCCAGACACGAACTTTTCAGCGCAGATGAAGCGACAGAGAGCTGATACAGCCGCTGCTCGATCATATCCTTCCGGATCAGCGGATGCGAGATGTACCTGCCCATAGTAATAACGTTGCAATCCCTTGCTTATCATAATATGCCATCTATGCCACCCACGACCCCTGGAAGAAAACTTAAATATTAGTACTGAAATACTAATGTGTTTTCCTGACCATGCTTGAGCGAACATTTATGTGACGACTGACGAAGAGTTCTACAATGAGTGATGAAACGAACGATGACCTGCTCGGCGGAATCGAGATCGAGTCCACAAAGGATCTTGAGGTTCCACCGCTCTTGATCGATCAGGTGATCGGGCAGGAACATGCCAGCGAGATTATCAAGAAAGCAGCGCAGCAGCGCAGGCATGTGATGCTGATCGGTACTCCCGGCACTGGCAAATCTATGCTGGCTCAGGCGATGGCTGAACTTCTCCCAAAAGAGGAATTAAAGGACGTACTCATCTATCACAATCCGGAGGATGCGAACAACCCAAGAATTCGAGAGGTAAGGGCTGGGAAAGGAGTACAGATCATCAACGCCCATAAAATAGAAGCTCATCGGAAAGCACAGTTAAAAAATACAATCCTGATGATCGTCGGCTTCGCGATCCTTCTTTATGCCGCATCTCTCGGCGGCATGGCTCTGTTATGGGGAATTCTCGCTGTTCTGTTGATTATGGTCATCGGCAGGCAGTTTGTGCAGGGCGATAAAGCAATCATACCAAAACTGATCGTGAACAACGCAAATAAGGACACGGCGCCGTTCGTGGACGCTACCGGCGCACATTCAGGCGCACTATTGGGCGATGTCCGTCACGACCCGTTCCAGTCGGGCGGACTCGAGACGCCGTCCCATGACCGGGTCGAGGCAGGGGACATCCACAAGGCGCACAAAGGAGTTCTCTTCATCGATGAGATCAATATCCTGCGCCCCGAATCCCAGCAGAGTCTACTCACAGCACTGCAGGAGAAGGAGTATGCAATCACAGGACAGTCCGAACGCAGTTCAGGCGCACTCGTCAAGACGTATCCGGTACCATGCAACTTTATCATGATTGCGGCAGGGAATCTGGATGCCATGGAGGGTATGCATCCTGCATTGCGCTCCCGGATCAAGGGATACGGCTATGAGATCTATATGCGTGATTCGATGGACGATACTCCGGAAAACCGGAGGAAGATCGTTCGATTCGTTGCGCAGGAGGTTGAAAAGGATGGAAAGATCCCTCACTTTAATAAGGGTGCTGTGCAGGAAGTTTTACGGGAGGCAAGGAGACGTGCCGGAAGGAAAGGTCATCTTACGCTGAAATTACGCGATCTCGGCGGTCTTGTCAGGGTGGCAGGCGATGTCGCCCATGCAGCGGGCGCGCAAGAAGTGACCGCATCACATGTTCTCACTGCAAAGCAGATGTCAAGATCGGTTGAACAGCAACTTGCAGACCAGTACCTGGAGCAGCGTATGGACTATCGGATGTACCACAAGAAGGGCGCGGAGATCGGCAGGGTGAACGGGCTTGCCATCATGGGCGGCGATTCAGGGATCGTCCTACCGATCATGGCAGAGGTAACTCCAGCACTGTCCAAGAACGAGGGAAAGCTGATCGCGACAGGAATGCTCAAGGATATCGCAAAAGAAGCCGTCCAGAACGTGTCAGCACTCATCAAAAAGATTACAGGTAGGGATACCACGAACATGGACATCCATGTCCAGTTCATCGGCACTTACGAGGGCGTGGAAGGCGATAGTGCATCGATCTCCATTGCAACCGCGGTGATATCGGCATTCGAGGGTATACCGATCGACCAGTCCATCGCAATGACGGGCTCGCTCTCTGTGAGGGGTGACGTGCTGCCGGTCGGAGGCGTCACATACAAGATCGAAGCTGCGGCACAGGCTGGTATCACGACCGTGATCATACCAAAAGCGAACGAAGACGATGTATTGATTGAGGATAAGTACCGTGATATGATAACGATCGTTCCGGTTTCAAAGATCAGCGAGGTGCTCGAACTCAGTCTTGTTGGAACGGAGAAGGACGGCTTGCTCGAGACGATCAAGCGGTTCTCAAAGAAGGTGAGCATCCCGATCCCCGATATCAACCTGCCATCCCCTTCTTATGGCGCTGGCGCTTCGCGATGAACAGTATAGGCTATTTGACGTGAGATAATGGAGCGACTATCGGTAAGTGAGCGGGAGAAACTGTTGCACGGGTTGCACGGATACCTGGCATGGGTTGGTGCTGAGATCCCGGACGTATTTGAGGTCGATGGGATCGAGATCCCGCTTCACGAAGTGGTCTGGAGACTCGTCAACAAGAAAGAACTGACAGAAGCGGAGACTGCCGGGATCGAGTCGCTGATCCGTGCTCTTGAGAAGAAGGAGACATGCGACGAAAACGCTCTTGCGAAGGAAACTATCACGAGAGAAGAGGCGGAAGACCTGTACAAAGAAGCATCCGGTCTTTTGCGTGCGATCATGGACCTGAAAGGGATCGAGAACGGAGCACATCCGGATGCGGATGTCCGCAGGAAGATACTGCAGAAGAAGATCAGTGACGCCCGGGCTCTGCTTAAATTCGTGGATGATGTGGTGTAGGGGGCGTTTTCGATGGCGGAGGAGGTGCCAGAAAACGATGCAAATTTTGTTCACCATCTCGCGCATTTGCATTTGTTAGGCGAAGTGCTTGTCAAACTCGATCAGAATGCGCCGAATCTGCTCTGCCGAAATGTCCGCCTGATCCAATTTGGAATAAATCGTCACAAGAATGACGTTTGTAGGTGTCTTGAGATGGTAGACCAAGCGATAGCCGGAACGTTTGCCTTTCTGGATATTACTGTTTCGCACCCGCACCTTGAATATAGTATAGTGCGTCCCGGGTACCTGATCGCCTACAACCTCTCCAGCCTGAAGTTGGTCGACCGCCGGTTGAACGTCAGAGCGGATGTGCCTGTACTTCTTGGCAAGCGCTCGCAGGTTGCGCTTAAATTCCTGGGTAAACTCGACCTGCGCAGGTTCGGCTGGCTCATTCGGCATCGATGCCATCCCACAATTCAGATACTGGTCGTGTTTCGCCTGCCATCGCTTCCTTCCATCCTTGGCGGAAGCTATCCTCGGCAGGCTTTAACACCACGCTCTCACGGAACAATCTGACAATCTGAAGCAGGTTTGGTAGGTATTCGTATGGCGTCTCTTCGATTTCACGGATTAGCTGTTTTTCGTAGACAGAAATTTCAGCTGACATGATCACTTCTCCCGAACTTGTGCATTTCATCTAACTTGCATCTTTCGATCCATTCTGTGACTGCCTTTTTCACATCCTCCACTGGGTTGTTGAAGCCAAACTCCTCATATAACTTAGAGATTATATCTGTGGGGCGTTTCTCTAATTGTTTGTCTTTTAAAAGTAATATATCCAAACCTCTTGATTTCATAAATCCTACTTCAAGTGCTATATTGGCATTAAACACACTCATCTGTATATCAGTGAGCCTATCGAGTACCTTTTTATCGACAAATACGGCAATACCATATTTACACGAAAGCATGTTTACAACAATATTATCCCATACATCTTCCATTAGTCTTCTCTCGGGATCATCCGCTCTCCATCCATGCATACCATGTTCTTCGAGCGTTTCTTTAATCGTATCTGTTATTAGTATCAATCTAATATCATCTTCTTCAAATGGCATCATAATAAACACAGATTTTTCGTAGGGGAAGCTTTCTAAAGTCTTCTGAAGTGCGCTATCATAAGGTTTAAAATTTTCATACATATCAGACAGCATATATTTTTCAAATACTAATAACCTTTCCTTTCGCAGAGTCGATATTTGCTCTCCCACTTCCCCCACCAATTCTCTACGCATGGTGCCAATATCCTCGCCGAATTTCATAGTTTCCTGTTGCAGGGTTGATATCTGCTCTATGGATTTCGCAGTCGCATAATTAAGATCCCTAAAGCTATCCTTCATGAAAACAATCATCGCTTTGAGATACTCTGTTGCCATGGCCAGTCTCTCCTCGGTCTCTCCGTCGCCGACAAGTTTATGGAAATCAGCGAAGTCTCCAGTGGCATCAGCATACTCCACCTCGATACTCTCAACGTCAATCAGAGGGTTTCTAATACTTATCGCATCAAGAAATCTGTCCAGATCACCGCCTTCGCCTTCTGCTATTATCCGGACCCGTCCATCCACAAGGTTCTGGACGGATCCAGTAAGTCCAAATTCCTTTGCGATCGTGGTCACCTTTGCTCTGTAGCCCACGTTCTGAACCGTCCCAGACACGACCACAGTGATTCGTTTCATGGAGTCTCCTTGATTTTGAGCTGCCATTTCAGTCACCAAACCCCGCGACTATATGTACAGCGCGGTCTCGCGCTCGGTTTGGATGCGTCGATGTCTTGCACGTAATCAGTCAGTAGCGAACCCATACATCGATCGTGGTAGATATTTCCCCGACTCATGCACAATAAACCCGAACTCATTCTACATAAAATCTCCTTCAGGAGCAGGACTGTTACCATCCCTACACCGCCACATGCATCCGCGTCTCTTCCTGCCCGCGCCACTCAGGATCAGCAGATGTCCTGATCAGGATCTTGTGCGCAGCAATTTCAGCCTTCCTTTTCGCATCGAACGCATCAGCTCCCATGGCAAGCGCGATCCCCATCCGCTCCTCAACGATCCACCCGCTGTGATATGCAAGCGGCTTCCCGAAGAGCTGGATATTGGTGCCCTGCACAGACATCGCATCGAAGAGACCTTTGTACATCGGATCGAACCCCTGTGCTGGCGAGATGATCACGTGTGATGCCGCGGGCATCAGCGGATCGAAGAGCCTGTAACCATCCTCGATGCGCGCAGGAACCGGAAGCCCTGTGATCGCACGAACATGCAAGCCCCCCTCATTAAAGCCCTGCGGGTGCGAGATATACGTAACCATGCCGGTATCGTGCGGGCGTGGCGCGCATTCGTTGCCGTAGACCTCGACTTTACCATCCCTGACACGGACGAAGAGTTCGCATCCGAAGACGCCGACTCCACCCAGTTCGTCCGTGATCCGGCGTGCAGCATCGTAAATCTTCCTTTCCGCCTCTTTCGCAAGCTCGGGGTCTTTTTCGACAGACTTTCCGATATCATCCACGTTGTACGGAAGATACTCCCCGGCATTCGGACTCTGCCACGATGAGTGGTAATCACCATCGATCTGGTAGTGCCCGACTGGCTTCGGGAAGGTTGTGACGATCCCGGTGCCGTCCTCGTCCAGATGCCTCACAGCAAGTTCCGTGACCTCGGTATCGAACGGGATGTACTCCTCGATGATCGCACGTTCGCCTGATCCGCGGGTCTCGTATCTGGCAGCGTCCATCGCTGCTTCGATGTCATCGCGGCTCTCAATGAAGTACGAGCCCTTGCCGCTGCTCGACATGATCGCCTTTGAGAAGCACGGATACCCGATCTTCTCGACAGCGTCTGTAAACTCAGGGAGATCGTCTGTACGGGTGTACGCGTACGCACCTGTTTTAACGCCCGATTTCACGATTAACTCCCTGATGCGCTCCCGGTTCATCGCCGCATGAGTTGCCGCTGCGTTCGGCGTGACCAGATACCCGTCCTCCTCGAACTCGAAGAGAACATCGAGGTCGATCGCCTCGATCTCAGGTATGATGATATCAGGCAGTTCCCGATCCACGATCGAACGCATCGCATTCGCATCCATCATGTTGACGGTGTATGACTTGTGCGCGACCTGCTGTGCTGGCGCCCGTTCGTATCGATCCACCGCGATGACTTCCATACCGAGGCGCTGCGCCTCTATCGCGATCTCTTTACCGAGTTCGCCCGCGCCGAAGAGGAGGAGCTTAAGCGACCTCTCTTCGAGCGGGGCTGCGAGAATGTCGAGTCGTTTCATGGTATTACTGCTCCTGTACGGTGTTATGTGCGGCAAGGTATTTATTAGTGTTTAACTTGACTTTCAAAGATGTAGTGAAAAACACCATCGGTCAACCCAATTGATGTATGACCTACCAAAACATAAACCCCCTTGCCACCGATTTCCCTAACTCACCATAAATTTCCCCAAATCCAGCAGAGAAAATAATCGAGC
>JAUWCK010000068.1 GCA_030609345.1 Methanosarcinales archaeon
GGTCTTTGGAAGAAGGATTGGCAGGCAGGTCGTACATAACTATGAGAAGCAGTATGGCGAGGTCTGGACTGCTGATAAGTTTAAGGATGCGCTTGCACGGATCGATAAGATACCCGGGCGCGAGTCAGAGTGGGATGTGAGAGGCAGTACCGCGCATTACACGGTGCATAGATGCCCGCTTGCAGATGATGCCGAGGCGTGTCATGTCTGCCGCGGAATCTTTCGGGGTGCGATGCACTGTGCTTTCCGGGGCATGGCTGAACTTGAGGTCAGGAAGCTCTTGAGCCACGGCGATGAGTACTGCGAGGTCTATGTGCACGGGATCGGGTGAGATGCGTACGTGAAGATCGTACGATCTGAGCAGTACTTCCCATACACGTCTTATGGGTTTCGACCCAATCGCAGATGACCGGATATGCCGGGCTTGTCTGATATGCGGATGACTTTGTCGTCTGTTTTGGGAATGAAGTTAAAGCCAGAGGGTTCGAAGGAGCACTTGGTTCACCACTCCCGGAATTCGCGAACGCTTGCGGGTGCCCGCAGCCCCCGGAGCGTGGCTTTTTAATTTATTCTGGGTGGAATGTGAGATGAGACAAATCCGGAAGAGTTTATTTCGTAAGTGGACAATCCAACGCCAACTTAACATCCAAGAACCTGACGCCCGGCATAAGAGCCACCGCCCCGACTGCCACACTAAGGTGCCGCGCAACGATTGAGCGTCCGATCACAGCGTTCTCTGCGCTGCTGCCGCTGCCATGTTTCTCGTAGTCTTCCACGAATGCCGCACCCACTCCGGAAAACCTTTGTGCTCACGAAACCACTCCCGCATGAACCGGATGGTCTTTGGATCGGACGGATACCCGCTGCCGAAATCCCCAACCTCCTCCCGTAGCGTCTCGACCGCGTGATCCCTCTGCACCTTTGCGATGATGGACGCTGCGGCAACGATCGGGTATGTCGCATCTGCTTTGTGCCGTGCAGTGACCCTGAGGTGATGCTTGCATGACCCCTGCACGTTTCTTCCGAACCGCGCTTCATTGACATCGGCAGCATCCAGGAATGCGTGTTCCGGTTCCAGGTTCTCAAGCACTCTTGCAAATGCATTGACCATGATCTCGTTCATCGTCATGACCGTGCGCAGTTCGTCGATCTGGTGTGCGCTCACCTCCAGTACAAACCAGCCGCCAACTATTTTCTTGATCTCTCCGTCAAAAAACTCGCGTCTCTTCGGAGTCAGTTTCTTGGAGTCTTTCAGACCGAGTCCATCGATCAGATGCATCCTCTCCTCCTCCATGAGCACGCCTGCAACGCACATCGGTCCGATCACCGGACCTTTGCCTGCTTCATCGACTCCTGCGATCTTCATGATCGGTGATGGCGCAGCGAAGGGATAAATGTATTTATTCCTCTGTTAAAATTTATTTAAGGGGTGCTGCTTTGCCCGGATGTTTGATTGAGATCGCGGCGTCATCTGAAAATCCGGGTGCATTTCCATCGATTATCGGTTTCCGATATCAGTTAAATTCGCGCAATTCGTGATGAAATACAGCAAACATCACCACACCCACCGTCATCCTCAGCACCGGAGAGACTTGACATCTGAAACGTCCTTGACATTCCGAAACCTTTTAATATTCTCCTGCCATCCACTATATCTACCTATGAGTAAATCCTTGTTTCACATGAACCATCTCCGGATAACAGATGGATAACATTTCATGATCGTTATAAGTTAACAAACGGAGCAGTAGGTGAATATCGGTGACCAATAATTCGAACAATTCTCAAGTGTGTTACCAGTGCGGCACCTGTACTGCCATCTGTCCTGTGCGTAGGGTTGTGAAATTCTCTCCAAGAGGCGCAATCTACGATTCAAACATCTACGACACAGATACAGACGTCTGGGATTGTCTTACCTGCGGACAGTGCGAAGTGGCGTGTCCACAGGGTGTGCGGTTGCTGGACTTCTTCCTCGATCAGAGGATCGGGGGCAAGCCCAGAGATATCGTGCACAAAGGCGTCTTTACAGAACTGGCAGACTTGATGACGCGGCTTGGTAACAGCAAAACGACCCTCCTTGAGGGTGACGGCGCATCCGGAATCGGATACTTCCCGGGATGTGTAGACTTCCACGACATGTTCTTTGACCTGGATGTGGATTTTGGAGAGATTGCAACGTCCTCTGTAACACTCCTCTCAAAAGCAGGGCTCAGCCCCAAGATCATGCAGCTCAAATGCTGTGGGCATGACCAGCTCTGGCAGGGGAATCAGGAGATATTTGATAAGCTCAAAGAGGAGAACACGAAGATCATCAACGAGAGCGGAATCGAAACGCTCGTTGTAAGTTGTGCGGAGTGCTACAGGACATTTCTGATGGATTACGACCTCGATTGTGAGGTTAAGCACATCAGCCAGGTTCTCGCAGATGCTGATCTCGGGATCACGAACGGCAGTGCGACTGCCACAATCCATGACGCGTGCAGGCTCGGGCGCCACACAGGCGAGTATGATGCCCCACGAAAGGCGATTGCAGCGACCGGCGCAAACATTGTCGAGATGCAGCACAATAAGGAAAACGCTCTCTGTTGCGGAGTGAGCTCGATGATGAACTGCAACGACCGCACAAAAGCACTCCGGGTCCTGCGGATGGATGAGGCGAAAGCGACAGGTGCGGATGTGCTGATCACGTCGTGTCCGAAGTGTCTTGCGCATCTGAACTGCCTCAAGGAAGAGGAGGATTCCGAGCATGGGCACGATTACCCGTTCGAGGTTTTGGATCTTACCGTGTATCTGGCACGCAAACTCAATAGTGGCAATGGCGGCGATGGAGGCGATGGAGATGAGTGACGTAATCAAGACAAGCGACCTTGACAAGGCGTTCAGGGACGAGGTGCTGACCGAACCCGGTGCTGAAAAATTGATTCTCTGCTTCAACTGCACGGGCTGTACTGCCGGGTGCACGATGGCAGAGCACGAGCCAAACTACAACATCAGGCAACTACTTCGGATGGCAAATCTCGGGATGCGGGATGAGCTTCTGAACCACCCGTACCTCTGGAACTGCACGACCTGCTACAAGTGCCAGGAGAGATGCCCGCAAGGCGTCCCGAACGTGGACATTCTCTTAAAGATCCGAACGATGGCTGTGCACAGCGGAATCATGCTCGACAATCACAGGAAGGTTGCGCAGTTGATGGCAAAGACCGGGCACGCTGTTCCCATAAATGACGATAACAAGGAGAAGCGGAAAAAACTCGGGATGAACGAACTCCCTGAGACCGTGCACAACTATCCTGATGCGCTAGAAGAGGTGCACAAGATCGTTGCTGCAACGAAGTTTGATAAACTGACGGAGGATAAATCATGAGTGAACTATCATTCTTCCTCGGATGTATCGCGCCGAACAGGTATCCTGGAATCGAGAAAGCCACAAAGATCGTGATGGAAGAATTAGGCGTGCATCTTCTGGAACTGAAAGGGGCGTCATGCTGTCCCGCGCCAGGTGTTTTCAGGTCGTTTGACAAGCTCACATGGCTTGCGCTCGCATCTCGAAACGTTGTGCTATCCGAAGAGATGGGCGTGGACCTCCTGACGGTCTGCAACGGCTGCTTCGGATCACTTGTGGATGCGAACAACCTCTTGAAAGAAGATGAGCAACTCCGAAACGATGTTAACAAAGTGCTTGCAGAGGTCGGACGCGAGTTCAAGGGCACGATCCGGGTGCGCCACATCATGGAGTACCTGTACGATGACGTTGGTGTCGAGAAGGTCAAGGAATCGATCAAATACCCTGTTGACCTGAAGGTTGCCGTGCACTATGGCTGCCACCTGATCAAGCCATCAAAGGAGCGGCATCTGGGAAGTATCGAGAACCCGACGTTCTTTGACGAGCTTGTTGAGGCAACAGGAGCGACATCTGTGATGTACAAGGACAAGAACGCATGCTGCGGCGCAGGCGGCGGTGTGCGGACATCAGCCCTTGAGACCGCACTCAAGCTTGCCAGAGCGAAACTCGAAAATGCGAAGGCAGCTGGCGTTGACTGCATCGTGGACGCATGTCCGTTCTGCCACCTCCAGATGGATGTTGGTCAGACCGAGATTGCAAAGAAGTTCGGAGATGTTTTTAATATGCCAATCGTTCACTATTCACAGCTTCTCGGGCTTGGAATGGGATATACCCCGCAGGAACTCGGTATCGACATGAACTACGCCAAGAACGACGAGTTCATAGCAAAGATCGAGAAGATAGGGGGTGGCAAGTAATGGCAGAATTAGTAGGGGCGGTTGCGGTCGCCGGAGGCGGCATCGCTGGTATCCAGTCAGCGCTCGATCTTGCTGACAGCGGGCTCAAGGTCTACCTGATCGAGTCGACCCCGTCGATCGGCGGAGTGATGGCGCAGCTCGACAAGACATTCCCGACGCTCGACTGTTCGATGTGCACGCTCTCGCCAAAGCTTGCAGAGGCGTCAAGACATCCGAATATCGAACTCATGACCTACAGCGAGATCAAGGAGATATCGGGAACCGCGGGCAACTTCGAGGTCACTGTAACGAGAAAAGCAACGTTTGTTGATCCTGACAAGTGCACCGCGTGTGAACTCTGTCTTGCCAAGTGCCCCGCAAAGGTTCTTGACGAGTACAACGCCGGAATGAGCAAGAGAAAGGCGATCTACCTTCCGTTCCCGCAGGCAGTGCCAAGGGTGATGACGATCGATGCCGAGCACTGTCTCTATCTGACAAAGGGCAAGTGCGGCAACTGCAAGAAGGTCTGTGAGAACGACGCGATCGACTACGAGATGAAGGACAAGGATGAGGTGATCAACGTCGGATCAGTCATCCTCTCGACAGGATTTACGCCGTTTGACCCGACCGAACTTGAGCAGTACCATTATGAGCACCCCGATGTCGTGACATCTCTTGAGTTCGAGCGGCTCCTCTCCTCATCAGGTCCGTATGTGGGTCATGTGAAGATGGCGAACGGCGAAACTCCGAAGAAGATCGCATGGCTCCAGTGCATCGGCTCACGCAATCCCGAGATCGGGCGTCCGAACTGCTCTGCGGTCTGCTGCATGTACGCAACCAAGGAAGCGATGGTCGCGATGGAGCACGACTCGGAACTCGAGACCACGATCTTTAACATCGATGTGCGGGCGTTCGGAAAGGGATTTGAGCAGTTCTACCAGCGTGCGAAGAACGAGAAAGGGACCAGGTTCATCCGCTCACGCCCATCAGGCGTTGACATCGATCCGGTCACAAACAGGCTCTCGGTACGTTACGAGGTCGAGGGATCGACCGAGACAGCGTGCGAGGAGTTTGATATGGTTGTGCTCTCGATCGGTCTCACGCCGTCCGAATCGAGCAAGAAGCTCGCGGAGATTGCAGGTGTCGAGATGGACGAGTACGGAAACATCACAACCGCAATCGATGCGCCGATGACGACAAGCGTTCCCGGAATCTTTGCATGTGGCACGATCGTTGCGCCAAAGGACATACCTGACACGGTGGCGGACGCATCAGGCGCAGCATCGAAGGCACACTCGATCCTTGCGTCGGCGCGTGGAACACTCGTAACCGAGCGGACGTATCCGCCTGAGAAGGACATAACAGACGAAGAACCGAGAATCGGGGTTGTCGTCTGCGACTGCGGAATTAACATCGCATCCGTTGTGAACGTTCCTTCGGTCGTAGAGTACGTAAATACCCTGCCTCATGTGGTTCATGCTTATGAGCAGACGTATGCGTGCTCAACAGACTCACTCGACAACATAAAGGATGTAATCAAGGAACATAACCTGAATCGGGTCGTTGTAGCCTCGTGTACCCCGCGAACACACGAACCGCTCTTCCAGGACACGTGCAGAGACGCGGGGCTAAACCCGTACCTCTTTGAACTCGCAAACATCAGGGAGCACTGCTCGTGGGTGCACCAGCAGGAGCCGGAACTGGCTACCGAGAAGGCAAAAGACATCATCAGGATGAGCGTTGCACGGGTTGCACTTCTCGATCCGCTCTATACCCAGAAACTCGACTTCAACCACGGAGGGCTCGTCATCGGCGGCGGTGTTGCAGGCATGACCGCAGCACTCGATATTGCTGAGAAGGGCTTTACGACACACCTCATTGAGAGGGAACCGGAACTCGGAGGTCTTCTCAGGACATTCACGAGACTTCAGGACGGAAGAACGACAAGCGAAATCCTTGATCCGATGATTGCGGCTGTTAAGAGTAACCCTAATCTCACAGTCTACACAGGCACAACGCTTGACGAGGTCGAGGGTGCGATGGGTCGCTT
>JAUWCK010000265.1 GCA_030609345.1 Methanosarcinales archaeon
AGGCGGCAGCGATTACCGCTCAGCGAACAATGTCTTCCGGAAGGCAGTGTATGTCGTCCCGAAGCCGGAAGTCCTGATGATCACGGATGTGCAGTCGAATCTTCGGGACATCGTGTGCGATCAGTACGATGCCCGCATAAGCACGCATCTCTCGGAACTTGAGGATACGAAGGCGGTGATTCTTGATAACAGGTACCTCGAATCGCTGCCGGCTGGCGAGATCGAGATGCTGCGGGATTTCGTGAGCGACGGTCACGGGCTTGTGGTGGCAGGCGGAGACCGGTCGTATGACCGGGGCGGGTATCTGGACTCTGAATTCGAGAAGATTCTGCCGGTCAAGTCGTATCCGAGCGAGTACTACGGCAGGAACGATGTCGTGATCGTGATGGACATCTCAGGAAGCATGAGGGATTCGGAGATCATCGCTGATAGTGGCGTATCGTTTCTCGATTACGAGAAGGGGCTGGTGATTACCATACTGGGTGACAAGGAGTTTCGGGACGATCATGTTGGGGTGATTGCCTTTGGCGGGGAGGCGTATGTGATATCGCAGCTTGCCTATTTCGGGCATGAACCGACGAGGGAGTCGCTTAAGGACACTATAAGGACGATCGCCCCAACAGGGCAGTTGACCACACCTCTGGAGGACGGGCTATCCATGGCAGATGAGATGCTTGCCAATTCCGCCGGAGCAAGGGATGTGATCATCCTCTCTGACGGCAATAAAATCGACTATGAGAGTTCGCTAACTGTCGCAACCCGGATGAAGGACAAGAATGTCAGGATGCATTTCATACATGTGATGAGTTCGCCAACCAGCGTGCTGAGCTCGTATGAAAAACTTGCCGATACAGTGGGCGCTATGTATTACCAGACCTCATATCCGAAATCGATCAACGTCAACACAGCCCAGCCAGATGCAGAGCCGACGCCAACACCGCCTCCGGAAGACGCCGGCACCTACGAGGTCTCGGTATTCGACACAAACCACTTCATCACAAGAGACCTCGAACTGTCAGGAACCATCACCGGATACAATGATGTCACGCCAAAACTCGGTGCCAAGAGACTCGTTGCGACAGGTGTTGGAAAACCGGTCGTCTGCGCGTGGAGGTACGGGCTTGGGCGGGTCGTCTCGTGGAGCACTGATAATGGCAACGAGTGGAGTTCCTCGCTCTACACTGAGAACAACTCGCAACTGGTCTCGTCCACGATCAACTGGGTGATCGGCGATCCGAGACCGGAAGTTGGCATGGTGATCGAGGCAGACGACATATTTTTCGGCGAGAGCTCCCGGATCACCATCATCTCTGATACCATGCCAAGCCTGAACTTTGGTGGAAGTTCGCTCGATATATCAAGGATCGCTGAAAACACATACACAACAGAGATCGATCTGGGTGAGCAGGGTGTTTATTATCTCTCTGATTACGGGATCGCTGTGAACTATCCGCTCGAATACAGGGATGTCGGGATGAATCCGGATGCGGAAAAGACCATCCAGTCGTACGGCGGGAAGGTCTACAACGAAAGCGAGGTTGGGATGCTGCTCTCTGATGTGCGGCGGAAGTCTGTGAGGACTGTGTGCGAACGACTGGATCAGAAGGTGCCGTTTATCCTTGCAGCACTTGCGCTCTTCCTGCTTGAGGTGATCGGTCGGAGGGTGCGGGAGATTATGAGGAAGAAGGATGAATGAGATTTCAGAGCGGTCTGGGAGGTTCTCATCCAGTACGTTCATGCGATTACCGGCTCCGAAACCAGCTTTGGCGCATAAGCGACCAACGCCTCACGTGCCATGCGGACGGCTTCGGCAATCGCATCTCTTGTCAACGCGTAACGCCACTCTTCGATGATCACCTCATAAGCCATGCCGCTCTCAATCTGTTCCAGTATATCCGCGACCAGGATGCGTGTGCCGCGGAATGTTGGTTCGCCATGGCAGATGGTGGGGTCGGCTACGATATATCACCCCAACGTTTTTGTTTCCATGAATTACCTCCTGATTGTGCTTTGGTGATCGTTTTTATATCAAACCAAACAGTCTCCGCAACCTGTTCGCCACTTCATCCTGCATTCGGGGC
>JAUWCK010000221.1 GCA_030609345.1 Methanosarcinales archaeon
GAGGATTCAGAAGACCAAGCCACTTAAGAAGATTCCTGAGACAGATGCGATTTTTGAGAATGTTAATGAAGCCAATCGTCGGGCAGACGAGGATCCGGAGACTTTGAGAATCTCAATTGACGCTAAAGCTAAAGTGAACATTGGAGAGTTTTCCAGAGGTGGAAAATCCAGAGAAGAAGAACCAGAAGAGGCTTTAGACCATGATATGAATCCTGAGATAAAAATGGTTCCTTTTGGTGTATTTGAACCAACAACGGACCATTTATCGATCGTATTCAGCACGACGATTGCGACCAGTGACTTTGTTGTGGATTGCTTGGAACTGTGGTGGGAAGAAAATAAAGAACGGCATGCGAATATCAGAAAGTTGGTCATAAATCTGGACAACGGACCGCACGTAAATAGTCATAGAACACAATTTATCAAACGAATGGTCGAATTTGCTGATAAAACAGGGTTGAAAATCCAGCTGGTTTATTATCCCCCTTACCACAGTAAATACAACCCGGTTGAACGATGTTGGGGGGTTTTAGAGATGCATTGGAACGGCGCACTCTTGTCTTCAGTCAATAACGCTATCAGATGGGCTGAAACCATGACATGGAACAGTGCGCATCCGGCAGTCCATCTTATCGATAAAGTTTACCGGAAAGGAGTGAAATTGACAAAAGAAGCGATGAAAATCTGCGAAGAGAGGGTCAAAAGATTGGGGAATTTACCAAAGTGGGATGTCACCATCGAGCCTGCATTCTGGTAGATTATTTATTGGGAGTTGCCTTATATCGCTTGCCCTCTTCGGAAGTTATGCCGACGGTAGTTTTGACGAGAAAAGCGATGTTGACTTTTTGGTGGTAACTCCTAACAGAAGAGATCGACTCATCGACGTGGCAGAAGAACTGGAGAATGAACTTGGAAAAGAGGTGAGCCTGTCTGCGTTTGGACTATCCCAGTGGAGATCGATGGCAGAACGAAAAGACGCGTTTTACAGTAGTATTATGAGAAATCACATACTGCTCTAGGGAGATGAGCTGTTATGAAACTCGATGACTGCTTCCGGAAAGGGTTTTTAAAGAGGATAACTCCTGACATGGAAAACACAACACATGTCCATAGAACTCTCTCTCGAGTAACACCCGAAGATGCGGAGGAGAACCTGCGCATACGCCGATACCGGGTGGCAATCGTTTCGAGTTACACCGCCATGTTTCACGCCGCCCGAGCACTGCTGTTTAAGGATGGAATCAAAGAGCGCAGCCACGAATGTGTTCCAAAATATCTCAAAGAGAAATATAAAGATATGGGTATGTACGCGAACGTGCTGGATACCTACCGGCGATTCAGACATAGTGCGATCTACGGATTGGACGTTGTTTTAGATGAAGACGAAGCACGAACGGCTCTAAATTCAGCAAAAGAATTCTTGAATATAGTAGAAAGCATAATATAATTGACATATTGAATTGGCAGAAGCATTAACCACCCATGACCAATCACCCCGCATCAATCTCTCGAAACCTCATCGCAGCGATCCGATCCGCGATCAGTAGACGCTGACCCCTCGCACGCCCTCACACTTCAGCAGTTCCCCGACCAGATCATCAGGTATTTGCCGATCGGTTATGATGGTCAGCGTCGGGCGCTCGGCAAGCCGCGGGTCATCAGCGATCGCCTGCATGATGCTGATCCCGCGTTCTGCCACACACACCGCCACCGAGGCAAGAATGCCTGTGCGGGCGGCATCCACCGGCGTTATGACGATCACGCCGAGTTTAAGATCGGGCGCAACCTCACGCAGCGATGAGATCGGGCGGATGTTCGTAAAAACGATTTTGAGCAGCGGATCCCCTATGACCATCGATGCCGCGCCATCAACTGCCCGGCGATCGACGGAAGCCTCCCTTGCTATCTGGGTGTGCGCCAGTCGTATGCCGCCTGAGACCACCTTTCCGTCCGGTGTGACCTGAAAGCCGCGCTCCAGCAGCAGGCGCACGACCCGCTCCTGCGCCGGATATTTCTTGAATTTATTTAATATGGCGTCCCACATGGTTATTTCACTATTCCTTCATTCCATTATCTGGGGATGGTAATTCATCTGGTGCTCTGGTTCTGACTTGGTACTTACTCGAGTATTGTGTGGATATCCGCATATAAAACCACGAGATTACACAAGATTAACACAGAAATCTTGTGGAGATGGCTGCGCCGCTGCTTCGCAGACTGTGTAATCTTGTGGTTCCTACCACAAGTTACCCGAGCATATACCTGACTTGTGTGTTTTAAGATACCATAAGCTTGGAGTGGGAGGGCACAATCAGAAAATCCAATGAAATCGCTATATCTATAAATTTTTACCGCAGAGCACGCGGAGAACGCAGAGGCTTGGATCGGTCTTAAAACTCTGCGCCCTCTGCGTTCGGCCTTCGGCGCTGCTCCGCAGACCGCGGTGATAAAACACTTGGATTTTTAGACTGTGCCCCATGTTCCATTCATGTTTTTGATGCAAGTACCAGCGCAAGCTGACCGCCTCCCTGCCGCCCCACGCGACAACATATAATACCCTCGAGAGACCATGTAATACTCGAGAGAGGAAGAGCAGCCGCCGCGACATCAAGTCGTGAGGAAAGTCCCTCCACCACTGGACACACGGATGCCGAAATGGCTTAGGGCGAGAGTTCTGGCTCTGACACAGAAACGCTACCACGATATGCCAATGCAATGATGCCGGAAGGCTGAGGTCGCATATCGATGGATGAAACGGTGAATCCCCGTGGGTGCAAGCCAACACAGGGCAATCGCGAAAGCGAGGCGGAGTCCAGCCGTGCCCGGGTATGGCGCGTAGTCGAATGCTGCTATGAACAGAAGGGGGCTTACTCTCCTCACTCACCCGAAG
>JAUWCK010000014.1 GCA_030609345.1 Methanosarcinales archaeon
ATAACTTCGGTTAACACATCGAGAACATGGCTTTACTTCACTTCAAGGATGACCAATAACGGATTGGCTCATACCTCGATAAAAGGAGAGATAACAGACTCAACGGCATTGACCTTTTCTAAGCACTCTGATTCAACCACAGGCACGGATTACGTGAGATACTTTGTGATACAGTTTCCAGAGGACAGTGGTGTAACGGTCCAACGTGGAACTGCCTCAGCAAGTTCGGGTGATTCGACAGTAGATATAGGGATAACACCGATTAATCGTGCAAGAGTGTTTGCGTTTGTCACAAATGATTGCAAAGGAACAGGAAACTATTATGCAAGCCCTTATTGGATCAGTTACTTTACAGCCGATAATAACCTGAAAGTGCATAGATGGTATACAGGACAACCGGTAGTTCATAAATGGCAAGTTGTGGAGTGGACTGAAGGATCGTCTGTCATGGAAGCGGAAACTGTAAACTGGCTCGAATGGCGGGCACAGATCGATGAGGCACTCGCTAATTCAGAAGTCAGCTTCGATCCGATCAACACGTCCATCGACGCCCTCACAGCAGACGGCATGACAGCAATTGACGAGGGACTTTATGAGGCGAACAATGCGCTCTGCGAGTACTTTGGATCAAAACCGGTCGAGAACGGTACGATCGTCCTGATGACAGACGGCATCGACAACGTCGGGTATCACTCGATGATCGCAGAGGCAGAACGTGCGGCAGCAAACAACACCACCATATTCACAGTCGGATTCGGCTCTGACATCGATGACAGGCTACTCCGGCAGATCGCAAACATCACAGGCGGGGAATACTATTTCGCTCCGAATGCAACGGTCTTGAAGAACATCTTCGTGGGGATCGCAGGCGAACTCGGAAACTTCACCGCACCCGAGCCGAAGATCGATATACGGATCGGGAACAACGCCACCGTCGAGGGTGCGTTCGCGAACGTGACATATATCAACGACAGTGCAATCGTCACGTACTTCAATTGCACTCTTGCCGATTGCTCGGAAGGGCAGTATGAGTATGAGCATCCCTCGAACCCGAATGTCACCTACGCGGGAAACAGAACGATACTCTCATGGGATATCGGAAACCGACCGGATCGCATCATAACGGTTGGGAAGTACTGGAATGTGACCTATCAACTGCGGATCGATAACAATAGCGCGGGTTCAACTCCTGTGATCATTCATCCATCGTGCGTCACTTATGAGGGTGCCGGAGGAGAAGGGGACTGCAGCAACAACCTTATTCCGGATGCTAATGTGGATGTAGTGGGCAATGAGACGAATTCGAGCACGAAACCTGTACAAAGTATCGAACTCGCCAACAAAGCAGTATCTGGCGGACCTCCCCCCCGAAAACCACATCCACAGCCAGATACCGTGCAGGAGTATGCATACCGTCTGACCGCGAGTCTCAATGACACGGATGGAGACCCGGTCGCGTTCGGCACAGTCGTCGAGTTCAAAGCCACATCAGGCACGCTGTACAGCAACGATACCAATCACAATACATCAGGTCTGCTCAATGGAACGACAGGACTCGGAGGGGCTGCCATCGTGTGGTTATCTTCGGACGTGCCTGGTACGATCACGGTATGCGCATACCACACCACAGCAAACAGCACCGAACTTGTGGACTGCAATGTCGTGATCTTCCACTCGCTCGGGTCGCCGCCGATCATCCCGCCTGTGCCGCGTCCGCGTGGCGTGATCACGCTCGAGAGCGATCCATTGACAGATTGGTTATCTTTATTATGGCGGAACCGATAGGGGATACTATGTGCGTAAGTGCAGAATCCCTCGGTTCGACGGAGTTCGAAGATCTGATACGCCAGAAACTCCCAACCGCCCTTCGCGAGCATAGTGCGTTCAGATTCGAGATCATGGACATCATTGCAGATGTCTTCGCAACCAAGGATAATTTTGAGCGGCTTTTGGAAGAGATCAAGGAGCTCAAAGAGGATGGCAACCGGCGGTTCGAAGAGATCTGCCAGCGGTTTGAGAAGGCTGATCAGCGGTTCGATGAGATGAACCACATAATGAACCAGCGGTTCGAGAAGGTTGATCAACGGTTTGAGAAGATGGATCAACGATTTGAGAGAGTTGATCAACGGTTTGAGAAGATGGATCAACGATTCGAGAGAGTTGATCAACGGTTCGATGAGATGGCTCGCAACCAGCGGGAGATCCAACTGACGGTCTCTGCGCTGGGTGGTCGTGTCGGTCATGGGCTGGAAGAGATCATCAAGCAGACGGTGGAAGAGTTTTCAGGACAGACATTCAGGAAGATCGAGCACCTGTGGCTGAGAGATGCGGAAGGGGAGTTGTACGGGGTGCCGGCAGATGTGGAGTATGATCTGTACCTTGAGGATACTGTGAATTACGTAGTAGAGGTGAAATCCCACACAAAACTGGGCGATGTGCTTAACTTCCGTCGCAAGAGCGCCTTTGCCGAGAAATGCCTTGAGAAGAAGATACAACCGATTATAATCAGCGTGAGCGTAACAGAGACTGCAAAAAAGAAGTGTAAAGAACTGGGAATCGATCTCATCGCCAGAAGCGTGGTTGAGAAGTGATCTGTAAGAGGGGTAAGAATATGAAGATAGGAATTATCGGCACTGGCAGGATCGGAGAAGCATTGATCAGAGGCGTGCTTGCCGCAGACCTCTGCCAGAGCGACCGGATTTTTGCAAGCGACGTGGATGCCGGGAGACTGGACGCACTGCATTCCGAACTCGGGATCAACACCTCCATAGATAACACCGATACCGTTGGCAACGCAGAGACGATCATCCTTGCCATAAAGCCGCAGATCCTCGCTTCTGTGCTGCAGTCAGTGAAACCGCAGATCGAAGGGGCTCTGGTGATCTCGGTTGCAGCAGGGGTGCAGATCCGGGCGATCGAAGAGAACTTGCCTGCCGGAGCGCGTCTGATCCGTGTGATGCCGAATATCGCATGTACAGTCGGGCAGGCGATCTCAGCGATCTCAGCAGGTGCGCATGCAACAGAATCCGATCTCGAGACCGCACGCACG
Organism: Methanosarcinales archaeon; assembly: GCA_030609345.1. The sequence goes on from JAUWCK010000014.1 coordinate 3,050, forward strand.
ATATTTGGATCAGTCGGAAGGGTCGTCTCGGTTCCGGAATCGATGATGGATGCTGTTACCGGCTTGAGCGGGAGCGGACCTGCGTTTGTGTTCCAGATGATCGAGGCGCTCGCGGATGGCGGGGTGCATGAAGGGCTCCCGCGGGATATTGCGCTCGAACTTGCCGCGCAGACCGTGCTTGGTGCTGCTGCCATGGTTCTTGAGACAGGAGAGCATCCGGGCGTACTTAAGGATATGGTGACGTCACCAGCAGGAACCACCATCCGTGGGATACATGCGCTTGAGGTGCAGGGGCTGCGTGCTGGCATGATGAATGCCGTGATCGCAGCGACCCGGCGGTCGAGAGAGCTTGGGGGATAAGCGTCCCTGCCGGGAGGGTCTGAAAGGTCTTCGGAAAGAGATGGAAATGCAGCGTACCGATGCGCACACCACACCACCCTCTTTTGGTTACAGATTACAGATTGATTGGATGAGGGGTTGCGGCTGAAGGTGGTGTGGGCTACTGTAGATCCGATAAAAAGAGGGAAGAGGTTTTGTTGAAGCCTCTTCTGATCCTACTCACACCAATAACACACAGCAGACCGATCAGAACGACGATTCCTGATGGGGCGATTGCCGGAACTGGTACCGGCGGCGTTGGCGGTGCATCAGCGACCACGATAAAGCCGGGCGATCCGCTATCCAGCCCATCTGTAGAGGCATCGTAGAAGCCGTTCTGGTTCGCATCGATCATGATATCGTAAGCACCTGGCACGAGCGGGGCGTGCCAGACGAGCACCGGACATTATTCGCGGTCCAGACCGAACCCAGAAAATCAAATCCATAGTTCCCTATCTCAGTTCCATCAAAACCTTGTCCACTTCTTCTATCAGATAATACGCTTTGATTCCATATTTTTTAGCATTGTTAACCATGATTCTATCGTTGGAGATTAGAATCGAATTGGTTAGCTCAGAAGTTGCAATGAAATAGGAATCTATGGATCTGCAATGAGTCTCAAAAGCTATGTCTAATGCCACTTCAAAAATTTCATCTTCCAACACAACATTAATAAAATTCAGGATGTTAAAAGCTCTTTTTACTTCGCCTCTTCTCTTAAACCTGCTCAGAACTCCCACCAGTTCCACGATAAATGTTCTCGGCTCGAATATCTCAAAATTTCTATTGGTCGTTATTTTGATGATCTCCCTTGCGTGAACATTTCTGTTCTTTATCGCTGGAATCAGAGCATCTATGTAAATTGAAGTATCGAAAACTATCATCTATCTTCTATTCTCCAGCAGAATTTTTAGCGGGTCTTCTTTCACATCCATGAACATCCCGGATAAATCCTCAATTAACTCATACAACCCCTCTGATTCTATCCTCATCCTTAATTTAACCTTCTCAGGTAAATCGACTCTTTGTAGCGGCTTAAACACACCCTTTTCATACATAACCTCAATTGTTTTTGTCATTTTATAATACCTGCATCCTTCTTTTGTCAATACATGGATAAAAAGTCTTTCCTGTGCATCAGTTGAACCTTCCTCTGACTCTGCTCCCTCCGATAATACACAGCAAGCCGATCAGAGCGATGATTCCTAGCGGGGCGAGTGCCGGAACTGGTACTGGTGGAGTTGGCGGTGCGTCAGCAACCACGACAAAGCCCGGCGATCCGCTGTCAAGCCCATCTGTAGAGGCATCGTAGACACCGTTTTGGTTCGCATCGATCACGATATCGTATCTGCCGCCGCCTGCAGGATCATCAGCGCATCGAGAGATGTGACTCGCTTGTCATCATCCACGTCTGCGATAGGCTTGTATTCGCCACTGGCAGCCATCTCAAGCACGATCGCGGCATCCACAGAGGTGACGTTGCCGTCATGGTTCAGATCACCCTTGCGGAAGGAGGACGCATTGACCACGATACCGCTCTCGCTTGACGATAGTACCACACCACCGCTGACGATATCAACCATTATCTGGTAGGTACCCGGAGTGGCATCTGCGGCATCCCACAGGTATGATTGATTCACGGTCTGTCCGGGCAGCAATGCGATAACTGGCTGTGTGAAATTCGTTTCGATCTCCTTTATCGAAGTATTGATCCTCAAATCCGTATATGTGATGTTCTCTTGATTATTCGTAACCGTGACGTTGAATTCAACTGCGCTACCACATTGTGTACCGTTCGGGGCATCAATCTCCACACTGATGTTGGCTATGTAGGTACCTTTCTGGTCGGTTACGAATGTGCTTTGATTGCTGCTGATCTCAGCTTTCACTAGTACGAATCCGGAACAGGTCGGGGTAAGATTCCATGTGCATATATAGTTCTGCCCAGAAGTAAGATCACCAATCCAGACCGTCTCTGGCTCACTGGTCATTCCGGAAGTATTCAGATTCAGTGTCAGGTTGGTGAGGTCATCGCCGATATTTTCAAAGCCCACGGTTACATTGAACTCTCTTCCGATTCCAGCCACCATCGAGGCGTCCAGTTCAAATTCAGCATTGTAAACCGGCAGTGGGGGCATCAACCTCGAGAATGAATCCATCTGTGCGCCAGCCCAGTAGAGATAAGCGGTTCCGTAAAAGTCATCCGGAACCGTATATGTGGAGACGTTTATGATCTGACCATCCGAATCAGCCTGCACGCTTCCGTTCCACAGGACATGACCGGTCTGGTTCATGATTGCGATCGGAATCATCTGGTTCTGTGTAAAGCCGTAGCCGTTCACGGTTACGTTATCTCCTGCATAGTACCCGTACTCGGCAAATCTCAGATCCATCGGATGGACATCCATAAACTGAAGATACGGCGGCGTGGACGTGGGATCGGGCAGGGTGTCATGTAAAGTATCGCTGCTGTCAAAGGTCTGTGCTACGAGTTTTACCGTATCCGTCCCGTTCATAATCTCGGTTGTCGTCAGTATCTCGATGTTGGTTCCGTTATGCAATGCATTGAGGTATGGCGTGTCAACGAGAGTCCATGAGGTGTTATACTTGTAGAGTCCGGCTCCTGCGTCACCGTATTCTATCTTGTAATCCGCACCGATGCTGTTTACAATGGAACCGGTGTCTGTTGAGTTATCTGAATCCAGATAGATCACATATCTATATGAGCCTGTATCCACTGGCATCGCGGTCTTGAGAGATAGTTTCATTGAGCCGCAGGCGCTGCTCAGGTCTGTCAAGTCTCCTGAGGTGTTTGTTTCGACGGGGTCGCTTTCTGTGAAGAATGGGGTTTCATTGGAGATTCCGTCTATCAGGGAAGGGGTTGCTATGAGGAACGGAACCCAGCCGCTCACGGTATGTACACGGATCAGGTAGGGGTGAGCTTCGATGTTGTCGGTGATCGTGGCGTTGAAGGTTAGTGGGGAGTCGAAGAAACCCTCTGTGTTTGTGGTTAGTGTGGAGTTGAAGACTTCCTTTTGATCGATAACATCAATAACAGATATATTGTATGCTACATTTTCACTAAGAGATGCTAATAAATACAGTTCAACGCTGTACTTTGTGTCTGATTGTTTTTTAGCTAATGAAAAAGCATCGGTAGATGACGAAATTTCAATATCTGCTTTTGCATCAGATAAACTTGACACACAGAGATAAAACCCCGTCATCCAATCATAATAAAACTTCACATTGTACTTTTTAATTTGCCCTTCTATACTTGGGTGATCCCAATTTGGATCTTGAACGGTTCTGGGTATTTCGTCTTTTGATCTCCACACTAATACAACCTTATCTTTTCTTTCATTTGGCCAAGAACCGTCCCGAAACTCAATCCAATAGTTATATTCTGTACTGTCGAAGTCTATTATAGATTTTGCACCATATGCTTTAGTATATATCGCTCTATCTTTTCCATTTTCTATTGGTAACAATGATCCAGAGATTTTTTTCTTAGCCCAACTGTGTGATATTTCTGCGTAATCAGAGAACCCCATTTTTTTTGCATTTATTGGATCAAATGGTGCTAAAAATTCTCTCTTTTCCCATGCTGGACCCAAACCCCCAAAAATTTTATCATAATGATTAGTTCCCATTATAGAATAACCATCACTTTCAATATTATCTCCATGATTGTATATATTAAGTATCCCCCCTTTGTATGAATATGTACCTTCATTAAAAATATCCATCCTACTATTTTCATCATTTATAATATCTAGTGCATGCGTAATTTCATGACCAATTCTTCGTACAGTTGCCACATAAAAATCTTTCATATCATATGGTGTATAAACTTCAATACTATGTAGTTTACAGTAATTATTTAAATAATCATTTGCATCAGCAAAATCAAGAGTAAATCTAGCAAATCCCCCCGCTCCATTTATTTCGCTAACTGGGTCAATAATTACAACAATGTCATATTTTGAAGAATCGTATCGGATGTCTCTATTCCGTGCCTCGATCTTCGCTTTGTTATCCCATTCTCGACCTCTTGTTGGATATTGAGCAGAGTTCCCAAAAACTATCCATTCATCGGTGGTTGTAATATCTAGTTTTATTTTATTATATGAAATCCTTGAATAGTATCTTTCGACTTCCTCCGCCACATCCCCATACCAATTGGGAGTCCCAGTATCCTGACCCCGATCGTACCAATCATCTACATTAGGCAAATCCGTATTTGGATCATACAAATCCTGCGGACACGCAAGTATCATCAACACAGTATAGGTCATATACCCACCCACACTGATGGTTTCAGTATCAAAAGCATTTCCGGCCCCTGTTACAACTGCTACATCAATTTGGTGATTCCCCGGAAAACTTGGAGCTTTTACGCCCGTGATCTCATAAATACCCGATCCAATCTGGTTAAATTCAGTGCTCTGTGGATTGTGATCAACTCGAATCTCGAAATCACTCGCCACCACCTCATTACCATTCAGATCCCGGACATTTGCAGTGATAATTATACGTTCATTTGCCCCGTACTGATTCTTATTGGTCGATACATCAAGTTCCAGCCCCAGATCGGTCTTCTTCGCAAACACATAGCTATTACTGCCCCATCCCAGCACCTTCCCACTGATCACATCCTTATAATAAAATTCCCATGTGTAAACCCCTTCCACATCATCGGTAAACGTGTACTCATTCCAGTTCCAGTTATTGGAGACTGCATCCCAGTGACCCGGATACAGAGGCACCTCGGTATCAGAAAACGACAGTGGATCGGTCGGCTGGAAATCCGGATCGGTGTAATACGCATACCTCGTTCTGCCATCTGGCTCAGTCAGTTTGACATACGTATCGACGGTGTAACTATCAGACACTGTGGTTTCGGTGTGGAACTTCACGGTTTCGCCAGTTGTAAATTTCGTGCAGGGTTCCTCTCCTGAGTCGGTCGTTTTGTTGAATGTCAAATTAACCTCGATCCCAATTGGATCACCAACCGGAAACATATCGATGACCTCCTGCGATACATCGATCACATCCTCCATCGCATACCCCGCGAGTTCCATCACCTCCGGATAGGTGATATGCCGTCTGAACCCATCTTCGATGCGGTACACCCTATAACCGTCCCACAACCTGATCAAGACACCATTGGAATCAGAACCAGTCGTGATGAATGTTCTGTAGTGGCTCGAATCGCCAGGACTGAAGTCCGCAGGCTCATTGATCTCATCCCAGCCCCAGCCGTATATATTCAGCATCTTGTTCAGGGCATCGGCGGTGACATAGTAGAGTTTCCCGTTCTGAGACCAATAGACATCGATTCCGCCGGGTTTTCGGAGCAATCGTTTGTCCTGTATCGAGATCGGAGTTCCTTCCGGAAACATCCCGACAATCGTTGATGAGACCTCGATCACATCATCAAAGCCATATCCGTTCCATGTGAGTGCTTCAGGGGAGGTGAAGTGGTGCTTCTCGCCGCCAAGAATCAGGTACACCTTTATGTCTCCCTGTTCCCGGATCAGGAGACTGTCGGATTCTGTGCCTGTGGTGATGAATCTTGGACCCTGTGGATACACTGCTGGGTCAAACTCGCTTGTTGGCAGGATATTCACACTGCCCCAGCCTGAAATTCCTGACATCTGGCTGATCACATCCCAGTCCGTGACCCAGTAGAGTCTGCCGTTCTGGAGCCAGTAGACCTCGGGCTGACCTTCTACTTTGAGGAGGGATCGGTCATCTGTGGTTATGGATGGTGGAGTGTTCTCGAATGACGTGACGGCATCAGCGTATTTTATTACAATAACGTCTGGTTCACCGGCGAGTCTGCCAACGGACGTGGGGTTTTCTAATGGATCGTAGGTGATGGTATCTGCGTATTTCACCACCATCACGCCGGGCTCGCCAGCGAGTCGGTGAACAGAAGTGGCGTTTTCTAATGGGTTGTATGTGATGGCGTCTGCGTATCTGACAACCATGACACCAGGCTCGCCGACCAATCTGTTGACATTAGTGGCATTCTCCAGTGAGTTGTACGCAATGATATCAGCATACCGGACCACCATCGCCCCCGGCTCACCAACAAGACGATCCACATCGGTGGTGTTATCCAGCGTGAGGTTCCAGACGGTGTCGGCATCCGCCACTATGATCTCGTCAGCAAACGCTATGGGTGAGCATGTTAGTGCCAGAATAATGGCAGGTATTAGCAGGAGTTTATTCCGCATACTCCAACACCAGAGCGACACGCCCTATTGTATGTCCATAATTACGAGGTATAAGCTTAACCGTGTGTTCTATTCCATTATCGAACTGCCCCAAAAATGAACCATAATCTGTGCCATGTGGTCCTAAAAAACCAATTTCTGCTTCATTAAGATATAACCAGCTACCATCACGATAATCTGTACCTGTATTATAATGCGACCAATCCACAGCATACGTTGAAAAAGTCGTTGGTATCGTCACTTTGAAGAAATTAGTGCTACTTGACACAGACTCCACGATAATCATCATCATCGAAGCGTTTTCATGTCTGAAGTCATAGTACTTCAGACCCGTGGTGGTTCCTCCTATCCGATCGCATACGACCCCCACCGCTTTGCTGAGTGTGGTGGATGATAGTTCACCTCCGCCATAATCCGCCCATGGCAGTATCCAGCTCGATGGTCTGTCATTCGGATAGTACGCAACCACCCAGCCGTCTGTGCTGACGTACACATGGGGATACTGCTCCTCTGTGTGCAGAGAGAGCGCAACCGTGCCTATAATGTAATCCGAGGTCTCACGCTCAATCGTTGCAAAAGCACCTTTCGCATCGTTCAGATCAACGCTATCCATAGCCTTCACATAAGCACTTATCCCAGCCTCATCCGCAGGGAAATCCACTGCAGCGCATGCGCTTCCGGCAAATAATAAAGCAATTCCAAGAAGCGCAACAAATGTAATCGAAATGTATCTCTTTTTCATAAGATATCACCTTTGATGAGGATGAATTAATCCTATTTAAGCGTTACTCATCCTCGAGAAACGGCGGTCTCTCAAGCGGTATCGAAACACTCTGGCGCTCTACATGCTCTGACGCATTCGTGGTAGCATTATCGGTCACGTTCGCGGGCGCGTCTGTGGTATTATTGTCAACCACTTGTACGCTGTTTTCGGTGCAGCCAGATATCGCCAGTATGATGAGTACAATCGCCATCCACAGAATCTTTTTGATCATATTTCATCTGCCTCCTACGTATATTCCGCGCCGCCATCATCACCCACCACCCACGCCGTCGCGCTCGCCACCGTACCAGCGCACGCAAGCACCAGCAGCACCGCGAGCACGCCCGCGCTGAGAATTGTTCGCAAAACGATACGTATTTCGGTTAGAGGGAGACGCCTTTTCATAACAATCAGCTCCAGTGTGCTACATCCCATACACACAACCCCCTATAAAAGCCTTCCCTCTCTGCAAATACCGCCATGCAGAGCCGCCGCCCGACCACCCGGGCGCCCGCGAACCCGCAAGCCCCCACGCATCCGACAACCCCCGCGGCAATCGCCCTGCCACCACCACGCCCCTGCCTCATGACCTGCGCCCGCCACAAACCCGCGTGTCCGTGTTCGTGCAAGCAGGTACCACTGCTCTGGTGCCCTGCGTCGAGCTAATATCAGATTTCATGCATTGTTGCATGATGCTCTCCGGTCCAAAAGTGCTAAAGCAAGGATTAAGAAGATCGTCCATGAAACTCGGAGTACAGGAGATGAGTATAAAGGATTGAAGTTAAAGTCAATGGTGGTGATGCTACATGAAAATAGAAGATGCCGTTTCAACACTGAAGAAATTTAAATTTGTTCACTCAATCATCCTTTTCGGCTCAAGGGCTATAGGAAATGCAAGAAAAGAGAGCGACTTCGATTTATGTATTATATCAAAGCCGGATATGGATGTTGGTTTAAAGGAGAGGGTATCTCTTGAAAATTCAGTACCAGAGAACATAGATATTTCGCTGCTTAATGAACTGCCTGTAAATATCCGCAAAAGGGTTTTTCTTGAAGGGAAGGTGCTTTACACCGAAGATCTCTACTACGTCCTGACCCTTGCAAAGGAGGCAGAGATGGAGTACACAAGGTACGGAAGTATGAGAATGGACTATCATAAAGCCGTTATGAGGCGGGTAAGTGCAAGACTCGGGTGATTACTTTGGATATCGAAAGGATAATTGATAAAATGGACGATCTGGAAAAATGCCTGAGAGAACTCGATGAATACCTTCCGGAAAGCGTGGAGGAGTATCTGAGAAGCGGGATGAGGAGAAGGGCGTGCGAGAGGGCATTTCAGTTAGCATGTGAGAATCTGCTGGACATCTGCAACATGATCATATCGGATGAAGGGTTAGGAATGCCGCGTGATAGCAGGGACACAATACGAAAGCTTGCCAGTCACCAGGTGATATCAGAATTCCTTGCATTACGACTTGAGGAACTGATCGGGTTTAGAAATCTGATTGTCCACCAATATGGCAGGGTGGATGACTCCAGAGCACATAAGCAACTGTATGGTGAGTCAGGGGATTTTTACGAATTTCTTGAAGAGATTGAGAGATTCATCACTTCAAAAAGAGACGAATCCAGTGAACGTCGAACAAACTGAGTGTAGACAGGGTCAGCAATTCTCGGCTATGCCATCGCTCGCATCTCAACCATAGCCCTCTCGCCCGCCGCATCCACCGCCGCCGTGCCCGCACACGCAAGCAGCACCGCGAGCACGCCCGCGCTGAGAATTGTTCGCAAAACGGTACGAGGTAGCACATCATCACAATTGTAACGGTCTTATGAGGGTGTGAACATCGCATTTAAATGTAAGAAAGTTTAACTGTATTCACAGGTGATTAAGAATGTTTGAAGCAAGGATAGGCATTGATCCGGAAATAAGGCATGGAAAACCAGTTACAAAGGGGACGAGAGTTCCGGTGGATGTAATCTTGGGATCACTGGCAAGGGGTATGGGAATGAAAGAAATTGCAGAAGAATACGGGACTCAAAAGGAAGATGTGCTTGCAGCGATAGAATATGCTGCAAAAATCGTAGCAAAGGAAGAGATTAAGGTATATGCATAGTTTAAAATTTATATTAAATGCTGACATGCCCAGATCAAGTGCCGAGGTAATACGAGGTACTGGTTATTACAGTTCACCCGAACCTCTGCACAGGTTCAGCCAGAAGGAACGATCCGCGCTCAATCCTCTGTTTCAGCTCATCTGCCAGCTTAATCGCGCCCCTGCGGTCTGAGTGGCGCAGGGTGACCGGAATCTCCCTGCCGCGGAGCGCAATCGTCCCCATCTCGGCAGCGAACGCGCCTCCTGCGCATACCGATACGCAGTGCCCGCAGTTGCAGCAGAGATCATCGAGTATCTCGCTGCCAGTGAATGCACCAGTCGGGCACTTCACATTGCAGGCGCTGCAGTGGATGCACAACGACTGTTCAAACGTCACCAGAGTATCGGAGCCGGAACGCCAGACCTGCGAATAATCGGTTCTTCCGATCTCCTTTTTCGTCCTTATGTCCACAACCTGAAGC
>JAUWCK010000218.1 GCA_030609345.1 Methanosarcinales archaeon
TCGTTCGGGACGACGATCACGGTGTCAGATACCTCCATGAGCCGCTTGAGCCCTGCCTCGGCATTACTCCTCCTGACCGAACCCTCTGCTGTGAACGGGAGCGTCACGACCGAGATTGTAAGTGCACCAGCATCCTGTGCGGATTTCGCAACGACTGGTGCTGATCCTGTACCTGTACCCCCGCCAAGCCCGGCTGTGATAAATACCATATCTGCGCCCTGCACAATATTCTGGATCTCATCCAGACTCTCTTCAGTGGCAGCCTCCCCGATCTGCGGCATACTGCCAGCACCGAGCCCCCTTGTGGTCTTGCGCCCGAGCAAAACCTTCCGGCTGGCATTGATATACAGCAGATGCTGGGCGTCCGTATTTATAGCAGACAGGTCCGCGCCCGTGACACCTTCCTCCATCATCCGCTGGATGGTGTTCGAGCCGCCGCCGCCGCATCCGACCACCGCGATATTGGTCCTTAATTCTGAGAGAATCTTCTCGAGTTCCTCATCGGCTTCGGTGGATTGGTCATGCAGATATATTGGCGATTCTACCGCCATTTCCGCTCGAGATAATGCTTCTTCTACAATGGATTTCATAATTCAATCCTCCGGTATATTATACGCTCCTTTTGGTACTTAAGCGTGATTATCATATTATCCTCAAAAGTATCACTCAAATAGTTTCTTCACCCTTGGTAGTGCTGAAGTCAATGCAAAGATGACTGCCCTGTCGCCTGCATTAATCTGGTTGGTGCCTCTCGGCACAATCACATCGTTATTACGCACGATCGCGCTTACTATAGCGCCTTTTGGGAACTTGGTCCTATCGAGGGTCTTCTTTGTCATTCTTGATCCGGGTGCTGCTATCAACTCGATGATCTCTGCCTGTTCACCCTCTATAGTTGCGAGCGACTCAACACCAGCACCCATGCTGACGCGCAGGACCCCGTCGATGGTTGCCTGTTTTGGAGAGAGTGCCGCATCGATGCCGACCATCTCGAAGAGTTCCATGTACTCGGACCGATCGACCTTGGCGATGACCTTCTTTGCGCCGAGTTGCTTTGCGAGCAGCAGGCAGAGAAGGTTCTTCTCGTCGCTGTCGATCGTTGCGATGACCGCATTCATCGTGCCCGCACCTTCTGACCGTAGAAGTGCTTCATCGGTGCCGTCACCGTGCAGCACAAGTGCACCGGAAAGTGCACCTGCGATTTCCAAACACCGATCCTCATCTGCCTCGATGATCTTGAGATCGACATCGCCGCGCTCTGCAAGCAGACTTGCAAGGTAGAACCCGACAGTGCCAGCGCCAACAATCATCACCTTGCTACGCATGTTCGAGCCGCCGCCAAACATCTCCTCGATCTCGGTTATGGATTCCTGCTTTCCAATAACAATTATGTGGTCGCCTTCGTGCATAACATCGCTGCCGTGTGGAATCAGGACGTCCTTTCCCCTGACAAGCGCGCTGATGACGCAGCAGTCAGGAATCTCCGCATCCGCAAGCGATACCCCATCGAATGTCGTATTCCTGCCAACCTTAAACTCCATCATCTTGACCCTGCCATCAGCGAATGCTTCCATGCCGACCGCAGATGGTACTGATATGATCCCTGCAACCTCTGAGGCAAGCGTCAGTTCAGGGCAGATCATGTAGTCCATGCCGATCTCTCTCCGGTGCGTAGTTGGCTTGTTTATGTAGTCAGGATTCGAGACTCTGGCTATCGTCGTGCACGCCTCCTTATCCTTTGTTAGCAGCTTCGTAGCGATACAGGCGACGACATTGATCTCATCGTTGCCTGTAACAGCAACCACAAGATCTGCTGGCAGAACCTGCTTTAAGATGCTTACATTGGCACCATTTCCTTGAATGACCTGCACATCCAGTTTACCTGCCCTTTCACAGGATTCTTCCCTCTTATCGACGAGGATGACATCGTTATCCGCATACAATGCTTTTGCGATCGAGTATCCGACCTCCCCTGCACCGATAATTACAATCTTCATCCGCGTTTAAAGCCCCATCGCCTTGTTTGTCATCGTAATCGATCGCATCGCATCGCTCTCGGTCTCAGTCATAGCCCGGATGCAGTCGATGTTCTCAGGTATTACGTCAGATTCCTGGTGGATCGCCTGAAACAGGTACAACTCGCAATCAGAGACGTTGACCGACTCCTCCCATACACAGTTCTCCCACATATCGCTGCGCGGGCGGTTCATATCGCGTGCCAGTTCCATGACCTCCGCGGTTGAAGCCATCCCCTCGCTGATGAGCCGGATCCTTGAGTTCTCATCGAGAGCCTCGAGCACATCATCAGACGTGCACGCATCTTTCAGGTCCACATTCACGATATGCAGGTGCATAAGCGTCGTTGGGACCTTGATCGCAACGGTATCGATATCGATCTCGGGAAGCACCGTCTTCACGTCAGGTCCGTGATGGGACGGCATCTTCAGTTCAGGCACGATCGCATTTATGGGACCCTTCTTGATGTCCCCGGGATCTGCGGATCGCCTGCAGAGCGTCGCACGCACCTTCCCGACACCGAACGCGGAATCGAGCGTTGAGAGGACCCTGGATAGTCCTGTTGTGTTGCAGGAGACGACCCTTGCATAATCGCATCCGAACGCATCGTCGTAGTTCGAGTGCGCATTAAACGAGATTCCCGCGAGTTCGTGGTCCTCTCCGCCCTGCCACATCGCTTTTATGCCGGCGGCATCGTAGAGTGCCTTGTTAGGTGCAGCAATCTTGTTAGGCGTGCAGTCCACAACAACGTCCCCTACCTCGAGCATATCCTCAACCGTGCCGCTCACTTCCATTCCGGCAGCCTCAAAGTCGGGTTCCCTGCCAGCAAGCACGTACAGCGGATATCCCTTCTCAAGTGCCATCCGAGCCTCGAAGTTCGGGCGCGTCTTTGCCACACCCACAACTTCCATATCCGACTGG
>JAUWCK010000206.1 GCA_030609345.1 Methanosarcinales archaeon
ACTTGACCTATCATATTTGATCATCTCCTTTGCGATATTCACCAGCGAATCGCCAATGTCTGCTGTGATCACGCGTGGTGACATGACCTCTTGCACCGGTCTATCAATGTCCATTTACAAACCTCCTGTTTCTTTGCTACAGCATTGGTGCTGCTCGTTATCAAGGTTGCGTCCATCACGCAATAACCCCTTTGCGCCATTTGGAGAGCCGCTTGTCTATCAGAAACCGGAACGCCCGGTCGATGAAGAGCGAGATGAAACCGAGGAGGAGCATGTACGCCATGACGTGGTCCATCCTGTGAAAATGCGCCCAGTGTATGATCTTGTACCCGATCCCGGTCGTTGATACGCCAAACATCTCTGCCGCAACCACGCACATCCATGCAACGCCCATCGCGACCCTGATCCCTGTCGCAATATCCGGAATCGCAGACGGGAACGCAACCTTCCTGATCAGATCATAATTTCTGGTGCATCCAAGCACCATCGCTGCCTCGATAAGAACCTTCGGAACATTCCTAAATCCCTGATAGGTATTGAGCAGGATCGGAAATACAGCTCCTACGAACACGATGGTTCCGGCAGACGTGTGTGTGAGCCCGATGAACACGATTGCAAAAGGTATCCATGCGAGCGGCGGTATCGGGCGCAGGATCTCTATGATCGGATCAAATATCCTGTCGATCACCCGGAACCAGCCCATGCCAACCCCGAGCGGTATCGCAACGCACATACCGGCAACCATGCCGATTCCAAAGTGTAGCAGACTGGTCGCAGCATCAGTGATCATAACGTCCCATAGACTGCAAAATGACGCCAGAACATCGGTGAAACCGGGCAGGGTGAAGTTGCCCCTCGTCACATAAGGGGCAGTTAGCTGCCAGATTACGACCGCAACGCATAGCGAGGCGATCTCGACGCCATATCGCCTGATCGCGGAGATCATGTCACTGGAGTTTGTCGTGCATGTCTTCAAGTGCCTTTGAGTCCTTGCCCATCCGCACCATCAGTTCTGCGATCGCTGCATCGAGGAAGACGAGCGTGGTGATCTCGAAGGTGGTGCCAAGCGGCGCAAGTTCTGAGAGTTTCGCATACTTCCCGAGGAGATGCTGCACAAGATAGTCACCCTTGCCATTCTTTGCCCTGCCAAAGATTCTTACGGTCTTGTCTGCCATTATTCCGAGAGTGGAGGACGGTTGCGAGGTGACGACGATCAGAGACGCTCCGATCTTCTTTACAACCCTTCCGAGATCGACGATTGAGAGAGTCTCGCCTGATCCGCTGATCGCGACCACTACATCGCCCGGGTGCAGCGCTGGCGTCGTTGACTCGCCTACCACATACACGCGCAGTCCGAGATGCATGAGCCGTGTTGCAAATGCCTTGCCGACGAGACCTGACCTGCCTGTCCCCATCACAAAGATGTTCTTTGCACTCAATATCTCATCGAGCATCTCTGAAACCGAGTTGAGATCGAGTTCCTTAAGCGCCTGCTCGATGTGCTTTGTCAGTAGCTCCATCGATTCGTGCAGGGTTTGGCACTTCGGTACTTCGTTGGTGGTCTCTTCCGGTATAGCTCTGTTTTCATCTTCAGCCATCTCATTGCCTCCTGTTTACCAGGTCAAAAGCCGTTTCCGATGCTTTCATAAGAATCTCTTCCTCGCCATCTACCACACCGCCCTCCATGAGCACGACGCCATCGCATATCGTGGTGTCAACGCAGTTTGAGGACGCGTATATCAGGTTCGAGTCGAGGTTGTGAAGCGGTGTCATCCCTGGCAGTTGCAGATCGATCAAGAGCAGGTCTGCTGGCGCACCTACTGCTATCTCGCCGCCTCCTTCCCCTATACGCAGAGCCTGTGCGCCATGCTTCGTGATCATCGAGAGCGCATCGCGCGCTGGCATCATGGTCGGCTGGTTCGTTGCTGCTTTCTGTGATAGTGATGCGAACTTTGCCGACTCGAGCATGTTTAAGTTGTTGTTGGATGCGCACCCGTCAGTCCCTATCGAGATGCTGACTCCTGCGGCGCGTAAGCAAGGGTATCTCATCTTCTGCCCGACAGCGAGTTTCATGTTTGAAGTTGGGGTGTGAGCTATCTTAACATTATGTTTCGCAAGCAGCGATATCTCGTTGTCATCGAGCCAGACGCAGTGCGCTGCGACGACATTCGGACCGAGAAACCCGATCCGGTCGAGGTACTCGACAGGGCGCATCCCGGCCCTCTCGATGCAGTCCTTGACCTCCTGTTCGGTCTCCGAAACGTGGATATGGACCAGCAGATCCTCTTCCCTTGCAAACTCTGCGATCCACGAAAGACTCTCCTCTGAGACGGTGTAGATGGCGTGCGGACCAAGCGCTGGCATCACCCGATCCGAGTAATCCTTCGTTAGTTTCGTGATCAGTCTTTTATTCTCCCTCTGCGTCGCCTCATCTGACCCGCCTGACCCGCCATCGATATCGATGAAGACGTTACTGATAACGCCGCGTATCCCCATCTCATCAACCGCTTTTGCGCTTTCCAAAGTGTGCCAGTACATATCGTTAAACGTGGTCGTGCCAGTCTTTATCATCTCGAGACACGCAAGTTTTGTGCCCCAGTAAACGTCTTCGCCTGTCAGTTTCGCTTCAAGGGGCCAGATCCAGTCCTGTAGCCACGTCTGCAAGGGAAGATCGTCGGCATACCCACGGAAGAGCGTCATCGCTGCGTGGGTGTGCGTGTTCACAAAGCCGGGCACGAGCGCCTTTCTCCGCGCGTCGATCACGGTATCCGCGTCATACGCGGCACAGCCGATATCAGCGATCGCGGCGTCTTCGATGTATACGTTTCCGTAGTTTTCGGTATCTCTCAGGAGCAGACTCATCGGATCAGCCTCATGATTATATCTGTGACCATCTCACGGTTCCTCGCAATATTTTTAATGATCGTCTCATAGCTCAAGCCCAGTTCCTGCGCGGCAACACCGTTTGCATAGTTATCGACCGTGCAGAGCGCTGCAACAGGGATTCCTGCCTCGCAGCAGAGGGTTGCCTCGTTTGCCATCGTCATGCCGACGATATCAGCGAACTGCCTGAAAACTCTAATCTCTGCTTTTGTCTCGAATCTGGGTCCGTGCGTCTGC
>JAUWCK010000243.1 GCA_030609345.1 Methanosarcinales archaeon
GTCGCAAGCTCTAACGCCTCATCAAGCGTTTCGCAGTCAAATATCCGCGAGTTGAACTTCTGCGATGCAGCAGTGTACATATCAGCAAGTATTGTGCCCATGCAGTCCAGCACCTCGCCAGCGATCCGGTCGATCGGAACCGATCGTTTCTCGGCTGTGTCCCTGCGCACCATCACAACCGCGTTCTTGCTGATGTCTCTCGGACCGATCTCGATCCTTATCGGCACGCCTTTCAGTTCCCATCTGTAATACTTGGCACCGGGATGCTCGTCGCCACGATCGACCTTTACACGAAGTCCGTGACCGGTAAGCGTGTCGCGCACGGATGCGCACGCGCTCAGCACCGCTTCGTTCGAATCGCGGTTTCCGAATATGATTGGCACGATCGCAACCTGCACAGGCGCAATCTCAGGAGGCAGCACAAGCCCGCGATCATCGCCGTGAACGCTGATTGCGGCAGCGATGCATCGCTCCGAAATCCCGTAGCAGGTCTGGTGCACGTATACCTGTTCGCCGCCTGCGTCCTCATAAGTGATCTCGAACGTCTTTGCGAATTTGTCCGCGAGATGGTGCGCTGTTCCGATCTGCAAAACCCTGCCATCCGGCATCAGCGTGTCGACTGCAAGCGTGTAGTCTGCGCCAGGGAACTTGTCCCACTCGGGGCGCTTTGAAACGATTGTAGGGATGGCAATCCGCCTGTAAAACTCCTGATAGAGCTCGATAGCCCGATTCACCTGTTTTGCCGCGTCATCCCAGTCGGTATGCACGGTGTGCGCCTCCTTAAACGACGTGATCTCGCGCAGACGGATGAGCGGGCGGGTGTGCTTGGTCTCGTACCGAAACGTGTTCACGATCTGGTAGAGTTTCAGCGGCATGTCCGCATGTGACCTGACCCAGAGTTTGTACATCGGATAGATAGCGGTCTCGCTTGTTGGTCTGAGCGCAAGCTTCATCTCAAGCGGGGTTACGCCGCCGTGTGTGACCCAGTAGACCTCATCCTCAAATCCCTTGATATGCTCTGCTTCCTTCATAAATTCGTTTTCAGGAATCAGAAGTGGGAACAGTGCCTCCTCGTGACCGTCGTTATCCAGAAGTTCTCTGATGATCGAATAGATGTTCTTTCGCAGTGCAAATCCGAAGGGGGGCCACACGTAAAGCCCCTTTACCGGATACCTGATGTCCATGATCTCGGCAGCAGCAAGCAGTTCGTGATACCACTCGCTAAAACTCGATTTTGGCGGGAGTTTTGGCTGCTGCACATTTTTCATTGGATGGGATTATAGAAGGCATGAACATAAACCTTGTGGGGGCGGTACAGCTTAGGAATCATAGAAGCGCCATCATGCCGCTGGATATCAGATCGCCGTAGACGACTGCGCTTACGAATCCTGCCGTGATCGGGATCATGAACGGAAGTCCGGGCGTCACCCAGACCCGCTCGCCAATTAATCCTCTTGATGCGAATTGCTCCAATCGTTCCAGGACATGATCATCGATACCGACGCCACGTCTCGTGAACTTCTTCTTAACCTCGCTGCCTTCGCATTCAAAATCCTCGATCAGTCTGACGTGTCGGTCATTCAAATCAGATATCCTGCATTTATATCCGACAACCAAATACCACGGGTTTTCCATGATCTCACGCACGGATAATGTGCAGAGGTTGTATGCAAGGATTCCAAGCGGCACGACGATGGTAAGCAAGACCGCATTCGCAAGCGTGCTGAATGCGAAGACATTCAGGGGCGGTACGCCGCTTAACGGAAGTCCGTATCCGAAGACCGTTATATCCGGAAAAGCCGGGAAGATGAACGACAGCGCGATCAGCGCCTTCGCATCCGCACCCCCGAATGCACCGAGCCGGAATAAGATGAATACTAATACGTAGATGCCCACAACCGAGACTGCCATAGACAGGAGGTATCTGCTCCCTTGCGCGAGCGCGTCTGCGATCACAAGTGGCAGGGCAGCAACGAAGACCACGCCCCAGAGTTCATTCGGCACGGTTCTGGTCTTAAGGTCACGTCGGCACGAGTATAACAGGAATATCAGACAGATAAAGAGTTTTATTAGATCGATCATGCGCCCACGTTCCATAGATTTAACCCGAACCGTATTTTATTCTTTTGGTGCGGCTGATGTGTCGGGTTACTGTACTTGTTAAGTAGTGTGTGGTCAACATCCTGTGGCACCGAAAGACGTGAATCAAAGCAGAGAATTTAACCGCGGGGTACGTAAGTGCGCAGAGAGGAGTTGATCTGCGTGCTACGCGATCCCTGCGGTGAGAAAAGTGATCTCCGGATTGCACAAAAACGACCACAACCTACTATAGCATGTTCTCAATTATCAAATATCCTGCCCTTCCAGAAACTCCTCATCCTGCACATAGTTCCATCCGAGATCGAGTGCAAGCTTCGCTTTCGTCAGTTCGCGCCCGAGATAGCCGGCATGATCGAGCCGCGAGAGAAGCCCCATCTCGATCGCGGTCATGAGAATCCGGCAGACGTCTGTTCCGATGATCGCTGCCTTTGCATGGGTAACGATGATCGTCTTTCTCTCTCTCGAGATCTCGATGCGGAGGCATCCGGCAGGGTCAGGAGCCCATTTTGAC
>JAUWCK010000175.1 GCA_030609345.1 Methanosarcinales archaeon
TGCCCGAACATGTGGCGGAGCGGCAGGCGGATTCGGCTGCATCATTGATCAGGGAAGCCGGATTTGAGTGTGAGATCGATACCGAATGTGTGACATGCCGCTCAACAGGCAGCGGGATTACTATGTGGTGCGGACTGCTTGTCCTCCTCGAGATTCCCGATTCTGGACCGGATCGCATTCTCGTAATGCTGGATTGTGATGTCGTTATCGATCGATCCGATCGAAGACAGTTCCAGCGCAAGCAAGTCCAGCGTCGATAGATATATTCTTGGTCCGAGCGGTACTCCGAGCTTCCGCATCGCTCTCGTGGTGCTCACGAGTGGATGGAATAACGATTTGAGGCGGGATGCAAACTTTTTGTAGTAGTAATCCGTATGTTGGGCTACAATCTTAAGTTCGGTCTCCTTGTCCGGATAATTAACAACGATCCTTGCGTTGAACCGATCCAGGATGTGCTGCGGAACCTCGGTGATGCCGGAAATGTCGTAGGGGTTCATGGTTGCGATCACGTTCGCGCGAAGCGGTTTGGTGATCGGGGTCTTCGGGAACGAGACCTGCCACTCCGCCATGATCTCTGTGAATATGATCAGCGTGTACTCGCTGAAACGGTTCAGTTCATCGGCATACACGATTCCCGGAATATCGCTGCCATGCGCACTGAATAGGGGTCCTGCAAGGATATCTATCTCGCCTTCCCGGTACTTTCCGATATCAAGGTCGCCAATGAGATCGCTTGGAAGCGCATCCTGACTGCCGGTCACCCGCACATACGGGATGCCCCCAACCTCTTTTTTCAGAGAGGAAACCATCTGGTTAACGGCAAGCGTTTTCGCTGTACCCGGAGGTCCCTCAATCAAGAGATGGAATCGAAGTCCGAGTCGAACCGCTTCTGCGAAGAGGCGGAGGTAGCGCTTCATCTCCTCCTGCCCAAATACTACGAGTTCGACCATGTATGGCAATACGAGATGCGGCATCAAAAGGATTTGCATATCCGGTCGGATGCATAGAACACCGGATACGGAAAAAGATCATAAAGATCCCGGCATCCACCAAATCCTTAAGTATCTCTCGCGCCCACACTTTTTTATGATAATAATATTTTCACACGGAGGACTATAATTGGACGATATTGGAATTATCGCAGTTGGCGGATATAATGAGATGGGCAGGAATATGACAGCGGTGCATGTCGGCGGCGACATCATCATCTTTGATATGGGGCTGCGTCTCGATCAGGTGCAGATTCATGAAGATGTGGAGATCGAACGGATGCATTCGCTCGATCTGATCAAGATAGGCGCGATACCGGACGATACCGTGATGAAGGGGGTGACCGGCACGGTTCGCGCAATCGTCTGTACACACGGGCACCTCGATCACATCGGCGCGATATCGAAACTGGCACACAGGTACCGTGCCCCTATCATCGCAACCCCGTACACGATCGGTCTTATCAAACAGTTGATCAAGTCGGAACGGAAGTTTCCGGCAGAGAACGAACTGGTCGAGATGAACGCTGGCGAGACAAGAGAGATCTCAAAAAACCTCTCGATAGAATTCATAAGAGTCCAGCACAGCACCCTCGACTGTGTCTTCATTGCGGTGCACACCCCGCGGGGCATTCTTCTGTATGCCACCGATTTCAAGATGGACCGGACGCCGACGCTCGGAGAGCCGCCAGACATAAAGCGGCTCAAGCAGATCGGCAAGGAAGGCGTCTTTTTGATGATCACAGAGAGTACCAATGCCGCAATCGCTGGAAAGACGCCATCAGAACGGATCGCGAAAGCTCTGCTCAACGATGTGCTCATCGGCACCGAGGAGACCGAGTCAGGGGTTATCGTAACCACGTTCGCGTCCCACATCGCAAGGATCGCTGCTACCATAGAAATCGCAAAGAAGATGGATCGTATTCCCGTACTGATGGGGCGCTCGATGGATAAATATGTGAAATTGGCAGCGAAAATGGGGTATATCCAGCTTCCGGAAAATCTGAAGATATATGGCGTGCGGAAGAACATAGATAAAGCGTTTGCAAGAATCACATCCGAAGGAAAGGAGAAGTATCTTCCGATCGTAACAGGGCATCAGGGAGAGCCGGGCGCCGTGCTCGAGCGGATATCGATGGATAATACGGGATACAGGATTGAGAACGGTGATAAGGTAATATTTTCTGCAAATGTGATTCCAACGCCAAGCACGCGTGCAAACAGGTATGCCCTCGAGACGAAACTCAAGATGCGCGGAGCACGCATCTACGATGGAGTTCATGTCTCGGGACATGCGTGCAAGGAGGATCACTGGGAGTTGCTGCGCATGATAAATCCGGAACATGTGATCCCTGCGCACGGGAACCTCGTGATGCACAGTTCGTATATCGAGATGGCGGAGGATACCGGATACGTGCTCGGCGATACCATCCATCTGCTCAGAAATGGAGAGGAATTGGTTCTTGGATGATTAGTATGAATGAATTCGAGAAAGAGCTTGCAAAGCGCGGCGATCTCGTCTACGAGCACCTCACATCCGCCCGGTATCAGGAGCGTTTCGTCCCTGAAGTGGTCCACGACTCGGTGTACCTGTATCTGGGCGGGAGGCGCGGGAAGTCGCTGCGGCCTGCTGTACTGCTCTTCTCGTGCGGCGCTGCCGGTGGCGATGAAGAGATCGCACTTCCTGCAGCGGCTGCAATCGAGGTATTCCACACATGGACACTCGTGCACGATGACGTCATCGACCGGGATTGTATGAGGCGCGGCGGATACACGGTGCACGAGGAGTTTCGCAGGAGGGGAGTAGATCTCGGCTATGGTAACGACGATGCTATGCGCTACGGCACATCGATTGCGATACTTGCAGGAGATGTCCAGCAGGGCTGGTCGGTTTCACTCTTATCAGAACTTGCAGAGCGCGGCGTCGACCCGGATGTTGTGCTACACCTGATCAGGATGATGGAGACCGAGGTCGTGCTGACACTGCTCACGGGACAGACATTCGATGTCCAGTATTCGAAAGCTCCGATCGAATCGTTAAGCGAGGATAAGATCCTCGGGATGCTGTGGAGAAAAACAGGCGCATTGTATGAGTTTGCAGGAGCTGCCGGCGCAATGATCGGACTATCTACAACGAACCGCGAAAACGAACTGGTCAGGTCAATATCGCAGTTTACAGGCAGGTGCGGTACCGCATTCCAGTTGCAGGACGACATCCTTGGCGTTGTTGGGGATACGAAGAAGCTCGGGAAGACTGTTGGTTCTGACATCAGGGAAGGGAAACGGACGCTTATTGTGTACCATGCATTTACTCATGCAAATGAGGCGCAGAAGAGGCGCATATCTAAGATACTCGGCAATGGGAATGCATCTACCGAGGAGGCTGCCGAGGTTGTGGATATTCTATCCGAACTCGGAAGCATCGAGTACACAAGGGCGCTTGCCGGCAGTTACATTAAGGAAGCGAAAGAGCAGATAGAAACGATACCCGGATCAAGGTATAAGGACCTCCTGCTGACCTGGGCAGACTATATGGTCAGTCGCGAGTCCT
>JAUWCK010000251.1 GCA_030609345.1 Methanosarcinales archaeon
GACATTACCGATTTATCGAATGTCACGAATCGAGTAAATTGCGGAAATCACTGGATTTTTAGACGGTGCCAGATTGTGATAGTACTTAATAGTTGTTCAGGTGTATGTGTTTAGATAACCACGAGATTCCACAGATTTCCACGAGATTTCTGTGCTAATCTTGTGTAATCTTGTGGTTTTTTCACTTCTGCTAAACACATACGTTCAGGTTAATTCTTAACGATCCCTAAGTACGTAAAGTTTGCACCTCCCCGGGACGTGACAATCCATTATGGGGGGTCTGATTAATAAACGACTCCGGCGAAAAGAGACCCCATGCGAATCGAGATCAACCCGGATATCAAATACCAGCCAGACACCCAGCGGGTATTCGATTACAAGACAACGCTTTCCAATATCGAAAACATCTTTTCTGATATCGGGGTGACCGAACTTAAGGATATAACACATCTTGATCGTGTCGGAGTTCCAGTGGTTACCGCGACCAGACCGAGCGCGGGGGTAGGCGCGATATCGGTCTACTCTGGCAAAGGCGCAACCGAGATTCAGGCGCGGATATCCGCGATAATGGAATCTGTTGAGCGATGTTTTGCAGAGATACCGGAAACAAATGTCGATTTTAGGGATAAACCGGTTGACACGGATCGAGTTATCAAAACTTATGAAGATTTCGAAGATGTGAACGCGATCGACCCTGAAACGCTGCTTCTCCCGGAACCGATCACTCGCGGGACGAGACTCGAATGGATGCGCGGGTGGGACATTCTGAATGACTGTGAGGTGCTTGTGCCTGCAAATGCCGTCTACCACCCCTATGTCCGCGGAATGTTCATGTTCCGCAGCAACACAAGCGGACTTGCATCAGGAAATACGATTGAGGAGGCGATCGTGCACGGGCTGCTTGAGGTGATCGAGCGAGACGCCATAAGCATCGCAGAATATTCCAGAAACGTTGGAACGGAGATCGTCTTGCAGGAAGATGATGGCGAGGTGTACGATCTCAAGAATAAGTTCGAAAGCAATGGTATTCCTGTGAAACTGTGGCTACTGCCATCGATAACAGGGATTCCTGTCGTGGTTGCCGCGCTCGATGATATTAAAACTGAGGATCCGACGATGCTTGTGATGGGCGCGGGTGCGCACTTAAGCCCGGAACACGCAATATTCCGTGCGCTCACTGAAGCTGCGCAGTTTCGGCTGGCGCAGATCTCGGGTGCGCGAGAGGATGTACAGAAGAGGAGCGGTTTCGTTGTGGGCGCCGGGTACGACCGGATGAAGCGGATGAATAAATTCTGGTACGAGGATGGCGAGACCACCACGCTCCCGGAGATTCCTGATCTCTCGTCGGATACGCCTGCAGGGAGCATCCGGACAATCGTAGAGCGGCTGCGACTCTGTGGTGCAACCGAGCATGTGATCATCGTTGACATCTCCCAGCCATGGATCGATGTCCCGGTGATCAGGGCGATCATCCCGACCTTCGAACTGTACACCGTTGACCGTGAGCGAATCGGGGAGCGTGCAAGAGCGGCGCGAAAAGAGCGCGGAAGGGAAGCTATGCGTGCGAAACGGGTGCAGAGAGGGTTTTAGTTTTAGTGAGGTTTCTGTAGATGTTTTCACCAGCTGGCGAGTATGAATTTATCTCGGCACACGCCTGTGCCCTCTGTGGTTTTCCAAAACCTTATTTCGAAAATATCAAAAAGTCTCCGGGGTTTTAGTCACCGCAACGAGATACCAAAGACCCGAAAAGAACCGCGGTAGAACGAATTTTTAGTTGGATGGAGTCATGTAAAGAAACGTCTCCGGATACGATCGGTTGGGAACTTCGTATTCAGGGATAGCTCAGTTTAGGATGGGTTTTTGGACGAGGTTAAACGCACCTGATAGCAGGAAGGCTGCCGGCGCCATAAGACGTGACAGCCTCCGAGCTATCAGATTCAGATACTCTTCCTAACGTAATCGATGCGCCCTTTCTGCCAGTCGTCCCATCCCGGTGCACACTCACTTAGTGTTCCGGTGATCTCTTCAAGCAGTTCTGCAGGTATCCCGACCACGAGTTCATCATCGGCAAGTCCGGCGTTCTTTGCCGCGCCATCGCACCCGATCGAGACGTTCGCGTTCCCTGAGATGTACGGATATGCGGTGGCGTCTGAGCATGTCGATTGGATGCCTGCGAAGTTTGCGTTGAACCGTCCGCCGTGCTGGTAGATCACTGCCTGAACGATCCTTCGCGCTGCAAGTACGCCAGCCATAATCACGATCACATCAGGTCTCGCGCCATCAGGATCGGTCGGCGCCTTGTCAAGCGGCGCGATCACGGTTGCGATGGTTGATCCGGGTGCTGGTCTCGGCATCTGATCGACCACACGCTTGGCAACACCGAGCGAAACCTCCTTGTTCAGTTTGTAATGGTACAGCGCGCCCGTCTTTAAGTTCGGACCGTAATCTATAAGCCCGATCGCTGTCGCGCCG
>JAUWCK010000127.1 GCA_030609345.1 Methanosarcinales archaeon
AACTTCATTCCGGTCTCGGATTACGGAGAGCATCTGGTATACGTGACCGCGTATTTTCAGGACGATTCCGATCCGAGATGGCAGTCTTCGGAGCAGGAACTGATCGATTCGTATCTGGGCGGGCTTGAGGAGTTGTTTCCAGGTTTCCACCGCGATGACGTCTCGTGGTGGAGACTTGCGCGGGATATCGACACGGCTCCTGTGTACCTGACCGATTACATCGAGAAGATCCCGCCGTATTCCACCGATATCGAGGGGCTATATCTTGCCGGCATGTTCTCCCGGACCAACTATCCTGAACGGAGCATGAACGGCTCTATTCTGGCGGGATTCGGGTGCGCGGAGGAGATCAGGGCACATACCCGTGCCTGAAATTGTACTTACTCGAGTATTGTGTGGATATCTACATATGAAACCACGAGATTACACAAGATTAACACAGAAATCTTGTGGAGATGGCTGCGCCGCTGCTTCGCAGACTGTGTAATCTTGTGGTTCCTACCACGGGGTACCCGAGCATGTTCCCGAAATTCTACCTCTTCTTCCCCTTCCCTTTTTGCTCTCTCCGCTCGAAATGCATGATGTAGATATCAGGTCTCGGCGTCTTGCCGCTTGTTGTGGCAAACTCGGGATAGCACCGATCGCAGAGCACACGCCAGTTGATCGCAGCAACGACCGAACTACCTGGAACGAGTCTTGCAAATATGAAACTTGGCGGAATCTCAAGACGCGATGCGACCTCTTTAAAAAACGAGAGCATCTGCTCCTCGAAGACCTCGATATCGTCCAGTTCGAGTCCACGAACATTCGCTGTGATGCCGCTGCACCCGCAAGGCAGCGCGAAGACGTCCAGTTCTGTGACCATGACCGCTCTTGCAAGCATCTTTCTCAGGTTATTTTCGATATCGCTTCTTATCTGCAGGATTTCTTTCGTGATCATGCGCTCACCTTTGTTTTACCCACCATCTCGCTCCATAGAACCAGCTCTTCATTCTCTGTGCCGCCGCCTGCGTACACCTTAACAGCCCGGTCTGTCAGTTCCCTGCAGAACCCGCAGTTAGCGCAGACGGTCGGGCAGTTCTTCCAGTGATCGATCATCGCGCCATCAAAGTCCCGGTTTGAGATGTAGTACAGGTCTTTGAGTGCCTTTGGGCAGTCGAGCAGATCCATCAGGTTGCCATCGTACGATTCGTCCGTATACGCGCTGACGCAGTTTAAGATCCAGTTGACGTAATGGGTTCTGCCGCCGATCTTGAAGACATCGGTGATGTCTGCATACTCCTTGATGTCCTCGGGTCTGATCCATGGCGAGATCGTGATCAGTTTCGGATCCTTGATCCGGAGCATTATGCATCTGTCGTAATAATAATCGTCGAGCACGTTCGGACGTGGTTGCGGGCCGAATGCGTGCGAGAAGAAGTTGAAGTGCGCATACCGAAACGGGCACTGGTACAGGCAGCCCTCGTTCACAAGCAGTTTTAATTCGCAGTCCACAGCATCCCTGATCGCATGGAGGACATCAAAATGCCTGTGTACATCAGGATCGACCACGATCGAGTGCGCGCCAAGATCCTCGTAGAACCTGGCTTTCTCTGGCGAATCCACAAACGAGAGCACCGATACTACCGGTAGCATCTCGAAATCCCTTGCGATGATCTCGACGAGATACGGATCCGCAACAACGATGGTATCGATTCCGCAACTATCGAGCTGCCCGAGATACCAGTGGATGAGGTTGAAGCCCTCTGGCGTCAGTTGGCGCCCGCCCAGACACGAACTGTTGAGCACGAGTTCCACCTTCACGCCATTCTTGTGCGCATACTCGGTCTGCTCCCTGATATCCTCGATCTGGGGCGAACTTAGATTGCTCCTGCCGGTGCCCACGTAATCGGGCGAGCCTGCCATGAATATCGAGTAGATATCCTTTCCTGCCGCCGATATCAGTTCCTTGAGTCCATCGAAGTGTCCCGGATGTGGCACGTACAGTCTCTTTTTCATTGTCCCGCGCTGTCTGTGGTTTCTGGTGTATTAAAAATTTGCCAGTGTTTCCGAGTACCCAGAGACTTGACAGCCACTGGCAGACGAACCCTTAAGAATATAACCGACAATATATTCACATATTCACGACGCGGAGGGTTTTCTATCAAACAGGAGATATGGATCGAGAAGTACAGACCAAAGAGACTGGCGGATGTGGTCGGACAGGATAACGCAATCGGGCGGTTAATTTCGTACGTGCACACAAGGAATCTGCCGCACCTCATGTTCACAGGTCCGCCCGGAGTCGGCAAGACCGCGGCTGCGGTATCCATAGCAAGGGAACTCTTTGGCGACACATGGCAATCCAACTTCATTGAACTGAATGCCAGTGACGAGCGCGGCATCGATGTGGTGCGCCACAAGATCAAGAACTTCGCACGAACATCGCCTGTCGGGGATGCCGAATTCAAGATTATCTTTTTAGACGAGGCAGATGCCCTGACCAATGATGCCCAGTCTGCGCTTCGCAGAACGATGGAGCGGTACACCAGAACATGCCGGTTCATCCTGTCATGCAATTATTCATCGAGAATCATAGAGCCGATTCAATCGAGATGTGCGGTCTACCGGTTCGGTCCGATCACGGACGAGGCGGTCGCGAAGAGGGTTCGGTACATCGCTGACTGCGAGCACCTCGATATCACGGACGACGGGATCGATGCGGTCAAATACGTGGCACGCGGTGACATGCGCAAGGCGATCAATGCACTGCAGGCTGCCGCAATGCTCGGCACAGCGATCGATCGCGATGCCATCTACCAGATAACAGCGACCGCGCGCCCGGAGGAGATCGGAAAACTCATCCTGAGTGCATACAACGGGGATTTTGCAGAATCCCGCAAAAAATTGGACGATTTGCTGACCAGACAGGGACTATCCGGAGAGGACGTAGTCGGGCAGATATACCGGGCGGTATTCGATGTCGGCGAGATTCCGGATCGCAAAAAGGTTGAATTGATAGATAAAATTGGAGAAATGGATTTCAGAATCACAGAAGGTGCGAACGAGCGAATACAACTTGATGCGCTCCTTGCATGGTTTGTGCTATCTGGAGGAACTTACAATGATTGATAGAGTACCTACTGGAATACCAGGATTTGATGAACTGTGTGAAGGCGGGCTGGTGAGGAATCGGACATATCTGCTCTCCGGAACATCCGGTACCGGAAAAACAAACTTTGCGTTCCAGTTCCTGCACAGCGGAGCCACGCAGTACGACGAACCCGGCATCTTTATTGCGACCGAGGAACGCCCCGATTACCTGCGGGAGAATCTGTTGGGATTCGGATGGGATATGCAGTCGCTCGAGGAGGAGGGCAAACTTGCGATCATCGATGCGTGTTCCACAAAGATCGGGATTCCGTCGCAGGAACGATATGTGGATGTACGACCATTCGATATGCGCGCACTCCTCGAGCAGGTCATCACGATACAGGATGAAATCGGTGCGAAACGTGCTGTGGTCGATTCGAGCACGTCCATCGGATTCAATCTTCACGAGCCTGCAAGGATCAGGATAGAACTGCTCAAACTGAGCACGACCCTCGAGATTCTCGGTCTGACATCGCTTATGACCTGCGAGATCGTTGATGACAACCTGTGCAGCAGATTCGGTGTCGAGAACTTCGTGACCGATGGCACGATCCTGCTGTATAACAAGCGGGAAGAGAACGTGCGTGTCCGCAGCATGGAGGTCTTCAAGATGCGTGGATCGGACCATAAGAAAGGGATCTATCCGTATGAGATCACATCAGAGGGGATAGTCATCTATCCGCGCGAAGAGGTCTACTGAGGCGTACCGGGACCGGAGATGCGCCTCCACAACCTCTTTCACCTCTGCCCATCGGAACCGATATTCCTCGCCGAAAATAGTTTCAGCGATCAGAGGCAAGCGTTACTCACAGAGAATTACCTTAAAGAATTCGAGAATATCGACGGTAATGCCGCTGCCCGAAAGGGAGGGGGTGGGGTGTTGCGACTGACAGAACATGGCATTCCGATCGCTATTGCAGTTTACGTGCATTCGCAAGGGTTTGATCACTGGCTCGTGCTCACGAACGTGATCTCGAAGGATGAGCGGTTTTCAGAAAGAGTATCTGATATCTTCGGAAGCGACAGCGAAGAGATCAAAACCAGTGCGTCTGATCTACGCGATGCAGTAATCGAGTATTATTCCATCTTCCTTGTGAACCAGTGGCTATGCGAATCGTGCGCACGCGAAGATATGCCGTACCTCGATCTTGGCGTCTCTGTAGCGGTGCGCGAACTGTTAAACGGGAGCGTAGAGGGCGAATCGAACAGTGAACCAGAGGCGCGGAGCGAGCGATTATCACGCCTATTTCGCGAGATCGGGGGCAGGATCGAGCTTAATATCTCCGGCGCAGACGTGCTCGAGATATGCTGCGGGGATGG
>JAUWCK010000141.1 GCA_030609345.1 Methanosarcinales archaeon
GCATGTAAAAACGCAGGCTTCTTCAGAAGAACAGTCTCGTACGTCTCAGGATCCAGCACCTGAACCATGTCCTTCTCGATCGCGACCAGAACCGCGGTCACAGCATCCTTCCGGCTGCCAAGTCTCACGGCAGGCACGGCAGCATCAAACGATGCCTTTGAGCCGTCCGAGAGATCGGTGCCGTGAATCTGCCGGTCCTGATGCGTAACCTCGATCACCCTTCCCATCATGGACACGACATCGCCACGCACGAACTCAGGAAGCCGCACCGCGCAGGTAACCCGGTACAGATCCTCGCCGTCCTTTTTGCCGACAAGGGATGATGATATGGCGGACGTCCCGCCGAGTTCCTTCGTGATAGCGTTTCCCACCTGCTTGCATGCGCTTATCGACCCGATGTAGAGGTCGACCCCCTCTTTCAGTTCCTCGATCTTGGAAACGAATGCAAACCGGTCTCCTTTTGACGTGAGCTTGTTTAACCGGTGGTCTGCCAGTTGGATGCATCGTTCGACCTCTTCCTCGGTGATGTGGCGGCGATCTGCACGCAACTGGAGGATGCCGGCATAATAGCCCCCTGCAATCCTGCTGCAGGCATCACAGGTCTCTTTCTTGATCCGTATCTCGGTATCCGCAGTTGCTGAGATGTCAAGACCGCTTATAACCGCGCTTACAGAAATATGCACCAGATATCTCGACGGATCGAGCTCTTCTTCATAGAAATCGAGTTTTATGTCCTTTGCGTCCGGGTGTGTCTTTACCGATCTTGATATTTCAGAGAGAAACATCTCTTTCTGACTTGGTGCTTCGATCCACTTTCCCGCGGTGTGGTATGCGCCGCAGACCGGGCAGATGCGGATCTTTATAATGGGCGGGCACTCGATTAGGGTTACGCTTTTTTGGAAGCAGTCTCTACACCGGTTGTCGTAGAACTCACTGGTTTCTCTGCCGCATTCGGGGCAGAAGAGTGTGCGCGGGTGGAAGTGGGGGGTGGAAGTGGGGGTTCTGGGCATGAGGGTTCTCCTGTCAGGTGATCTTGGCTTTAATTGCGCTTGACCACATCCATATACTCGCTCATCAGCAGCTCAACCAAATCTTTTCTATCGTCTGGTATGGGGTTTCCGATTCTGTGCTCGATAAAATCCCTGGAAAGTTCTACAAACTCCGATGTTGTTTGGTAAACTCTTCCAGCCTCATTTTTCGAAAACTCCCTTACATAAACATCCCCTCTTACACTCACTGAATATCTGGTTGGGATGTAATACCATTCAATCTCCGCGACATCCGGAAGAAGCGCCTTAAACTGCCCCTCAAATTCTCCAAAGTTTTCGGTTTCATCGCGAAATATGTCTGCTATCCGGTGATCTTTGGATATCAGAATCCCGGAGAGTGCAAGCACGGATTTCATGCATTTCTCGATTCCTTGCTGACAGTGAAAAAGGCAACCAGCGTACATCTCAAATTCAAGCGCATTTTTTGCCATCATAAGGTCCCCATAAGCATCCTTCAGATATGCAAGAGACCTTGCCTCCCATCTATGCTGAAACTCTCCACCCAATTCTGACACCTCCTGTAATAATAGGCGATATATTGTATCGCTTGAATGCGGTCTTGTCGAGAACATCTTTTCCATAGATCACTTTTCCATCTGCTATGACGTCAAGATAAAAAGGACTTGTGAAATCCATAAGCGCTTTTTCTTCTGCGAATATCGGATCTATTGGGATGCCGAGCATCTGATAGCCTTCCTTCTTTATTTGTCTCCAGTATTCCTTGCATACAGGTTCGTTGTACTCTTTCACTATGATCAGGAGATCGATGTCGCTCTCTTTATTGAGGTGTCCCTTTGCTGCACTGCCGAAGAGGATGATGGAGACTATATTCTGCTTTACGGTGGTTTTTATGATTTCGATCAGGTGTTGGAGTTGGGGGTGCATGGTTGGGGTGTTGGTCATCTTTATCGCGTTCTACTCTAACTTGGTATATAATCTATACTCGAAATATATTATCTCTGTGCCATTCGAATGCATCTACCGAGGGATATAATTTACTTATTCTGGGAAGTAAGATAGTTTCGCCAGTCAAATCCATCAAAAATTCCGAATCATCGACTAAAGGAGATACGACAATCTTATAACCACGACTAACCGTTATCAGACCTTTGTCAAAACACCAATGATGGTTTTTACAAAGAGCGAATCCGTTGCGGATGTTGTTGTTATGCGAGATGGAAAATGGGATTATGTGGGCGGCATCGACGATCGATGCACCATCGAGTGTAATTACCTGCATTTTACAAATCGAACACGTATAATCGTAAATCGACATTATGGTATTTCTAAAGACTGGATTTCTTTTCACATCTGATAGACTGTTTTCTTTGATTGGGGTGAACGTCTTGCAGGAATCCGCGATCAATTCTTTCTGTTGCATCTCCGATTCTTTATTTTCCTTGAATATTTCAGTCAATACGTCTCTTTTATCCTGCAGATATGTCTCGATGATACACTCTCTCATATTTTCTCGATAGGTTTTATTAGAAAATATCGAAAATAAATTAGAATCTATTGTTACATAATTTACTATCTTTCTCAATTCAGAAAATGTTCGGATGCTTTTTGTGAGTTCCAAAACTTTTTCATACCCCTTGTTCGGATGTAAATGCCAAAATCCTTCGCTTTTAAGATGGAAAAAAGGTAAAGAGACATTATCTCTATGAGTTTCAAAGTTCAATCTGGACCAATATTTTAAGAAAGTAGATGTTATCAAAGGTGTTGGATAAATCTTGTTTTCAGATAGTTTTGCATATTCAATGAGTTCAATTAGCGCAAGCAACAAAATTGGCTTATGCGGCGCCATCCCCTTGCTTCTATCAACTCTCAGGTGAGTTATCTTCTGCTTGTAATAATCCAGAACCTCCTGCGTGAAATCATCCATACCACATGTCACATCCTTTCCATTATTACATTCACATCATCCCTCTCGGAATCGTAGCAAGGCTGGAGGTTCAGTTCACGAAAGCTCATACGCGGCTATATTACGCATCTATTGCATAAAATACTTCTCCAAGAGCACGGCGAAAGTAATCTCATGTCCACCCCAACCTCAGCCAGAAGCCCAACCGCGATAGGGTAGCTCACATTCGTAATTATTGATTTTTCAATAGATTAACATTTCTCCACTACCGAAAGCCCGCCGTGCCTCATTGTGTCCAAACTTCCCCTGCCCGCAGTCAATGAACGCCCGCCAAACTCACTGCGCAGCGTAGACCGGTCGCTCTTCCACATCCACCACCATCGCGCTGCCGAGTTCGGATTGTATGATGCGCTGCACCCTGCCGCTGCACTCTGCGACCAGCTGGACACGCGCCATCATCGCTTCACGCTCTTCATAGAAGACGTCGTTGCTCTGAACCACCCGGTGTATGCTGATGTCACGCCGCTGCAACCGCGCAATAAGCCCGGTCGTGCCTGCTGTGACGTCGTTTGGGCTGGTCGAGGATACGAACACGGGATCGCCAATATCAATGTGCAGTACGCCAGAGAAGTTGTGCGGGCTCCTGATCTCGACGGTCCGTAGCAAGCGGTTTTTCAGGTCGTTGATCACGTGATTTGATATCCCGGTCAGTGCAATGCATCGCATCATGATCACCCGTACATCGGAAAAGGTTTCGGCGGCTCTTCCTGTTCAACAGACTCTCTCACAGCCTCTGCAAGTTTCTGCATCTCAAGTTCGATCTCCTCCGCCTGTTTGACCAGTCTGTCGGTATCGATCGAGAGGTCATACAGGTTATTCAGAACCTTGAGCACAGCAGCGGCAGCAATCGGGTTCGGGTTCGGATCGGCGGTGCTCCCGAGCAGACTGATCGCAGGGAGGTTGCGCGTAAAGCACTCGGTCATGATACTGCCTGCGATTCCCGAGATCGACCCCATCTGGAAGATCTCGACCTCTTCCCTGATACTCTCAAGCCCTTCCTTAGTTGTTGCTGCGCCAAAGACGATATGATCCGCACCTACAACCGGCATTCCTGCAATCGAGACGATTTGACGGGCATTAACAGACGTTGCCCAGTCAACAAGCGATTTACTAACAATATAAGCGATGTTCGGATGAATCGGGATATCCGAGACCACCACGATCATCTCCTTCTCT
>JAUWCK010000207.1 GCA_030609345.1 Methanosarcinales archaeon
GGGTCGCATTTCTCTGCCTGGACACCTACCATGAGCGGCAGCGCATCGGTGATCCCGGTGATCATCAATTCTTTAAATGCCTTCCACACGCTCCAGATCAGGGTGCCGTTTCCTATGGGAGCGATCACAGCGTCAGGAACGCGCCAGTACATCTGGTCAGCGATCTCGAACCCCACGGTCTTTGTGCCCTCGCACCGCCACGGGTAGTCGCCTGCCAGGAACGACTCATGATCGCTGCGCACCTGGTTCTCGGCAATATTCATGGCATCTGCGTAGTCGCCGCTTGTGATCTCGATCTCAGCGCCATAAGCCTTCATCTGGACGATCTTCGCCGGGGCAACGATTTCAGGGATGATGATTTTGCATTTCAGTCTGGCAAACGCGGCGAATGCGGCGACAGAAGACCCCATATTCCCTGTTGATGCGATCACTACTCTCTGTCTCCCCCAGGTGACCGCTTTTGTGATCTCGAGCGATGAGCCGCGGTCCTTGAACGAGCCCGTTGGATTGGCTGCCTCGTACTTCACAAGAAACTTCTTTGCTTGCGGCATCAGTCTTGTCAGGTCAACAAGAGGCGTACCACCCTCGCCCATCGTCACGATCCTGGAGAGATCGCCGACCGGCATGAATGGCCAGTATTTCCAGTGACCCGGACATTCGCGCATGAATTCGTCCTTGCGAATCGTACGCTGTATCGATTTGTAGTCATACTCAGCGTCAAGCGCAGAATTGCACTTCGGACACCTCATGACCGGGCATTTACGGATCTTCTCAGGGGAATAGGAACTTTTGCATCCGATGCATCTGAAGAATTTCACATAGACCAGGGTCTCACATCCATTTCAGCATAGAACACTTTTGACATCTGTACTACCCCTTGGCAGGAATAGTAGTTATATCCGGTGGATTCCGAAATATACTTGTTTATGCATAAATTTTTCCTGCGATAAAATTTGGAAATGCGGTATTTCCTGAAAACTCCGCTTTGGACCGGGTGAACGACTGATGTTGCCATGTTTTCCAGGGTGGGGTATCTGGTGTATACCCGCATCACTTAAATGAATTGGTGGACAAAAAATCGGCTCTCTGGTATCTCCCGTGACAGTCGACTATCACTAAATCAATATATCACTAACTGCATACTAAATGGTCGTCCATCAATTACCTTGACCAAGTGAGAACTGAGTAGGCACCCCATACATCACGTCCATCAAGATTTTAACAAATCCAATGGTTAATTATTTATATATCTAATACACTATAACATATTCATTGAATCTGAGAGGATGGATTCCAATGAATATAATCGAGAAACTGTTAGATATCCCCGACGTTGAGATCGAGAGCATTGAAATAAATGAAAAATGCGATGTTATCATCACTGTGAGGAGCACGATTGGTGTCACGCGCTGCCATAAATGTGGCAGAAGATCGGGCAAACTATATGGTCATGACGAAGCGATCATGTTGCGCCATTTGCCGATTTTGGGAAGGAAAACTTACATCCGTATCTGCCCTGCGAGATACCGGTGCACCCAGTCTCGAGGCAAACCGAATGCGAAGCATCGCCGAAGGCACCACGACACAGAAATTGCAGTGGTATGAAGAGAGGAGCCCATGTACAATAGCGTATGAAGAGCACATATTACTTCAATCATAGCAGTGCTCAACGATCGTAAAAAGAGTACTGTGAAGGCGTTTTTATCGAGTATTCCCAAACGATTAAAAAAGACGGTCATAGCAGTCTGTTCAGATATCTATGACGGCTATATTAACGCTGCAAAGAAAGAATTGGCAGAAGAAGAGTTAGAAGTTTTGAAACTTTTATTTAAATATTCTCCAATATTAGAAATAGCCTATAAACTTTGTGATGATTTAACTAATATTTTTGATTCAGATATTTCTAAAAGCGAAGCGCAGCTTAAAATCAATGATTGGAAGAATAAAGTCATAAAAAGTGGATTGGCTTGCTTTAACAAATTTTTATCGACATTAGATAAGCGGATGTGTGAGATTGCAAACTACATTATAAGCAGGCAAACAAGCGGATTCGTAGAAGGGTTGAATAACAAGATTAAGGTGATTAAACGTCGTTGTTATGGAATTTTTAATGTTGAACATCTATTTCAGCGCATACATCTCGATATGGAGGGGTACTCCTTATTTTACTTGATTTATCATGGAGATAGATATCACGGGAATTACCAGAGAGCCATAAGTGAGGCACTGCCTGAAAAAGAGATGACTACGCATTCACGGATGACGCGAATCGCACGAATCTCAAACCCAGAACGATTCACCGAGTAGAATCGCGACAGGCAGCCCTGCGGTCTTTGCAAGCGTCCATGCGCCCGGAATTACCCGGTCAACCTCAGAAGGAGCGGGTGAGTACCATGGTATTCCAAGATTATCGAGCAGCCCCGGCGTTAACTGCCCCATCGGCACCTGCGCTGATATCTGCTCGCCGAGATCGCCCCTGTGGCTGAGGACCATGAGCAAAGGCATCCTGTAGAGCAGACTCAACGATGCGAGCGCATTGATGCTGTTTCCGAGACCCGAGTTCTGCATAACGAGCGCAGGGTTCGCGCCTCCCATGTATGCGCCAGCACATATCCCGACACCTTCCTCTTCTCTTGTTACCGGAATATGCACAATCCCGGGATCGGATTCGAGCAGATCGAGCAGACCTCCTAAATTGACGCAGGGGACGCTCGTCACGAAATCGATCCCTGTTTTTTTAAGGGCGCGGTAAGCTTTCATTGAACCCATCTTCTTCTTCCTCATTTACGGTTGGATTTCTGACAATGTCGCTTTTCCTGTTGTGTCAAATCGATCCCACACAAGCGGTAAAAGTCACCGGATTTAACCACAGAGAGCACAGAGTTTTTAAATCAATCCTCTGTGTCCTTCGGCGCTGCTTCGCAGACCGCGGTGATAAATCACTTGATTTTCAGACCGTGCAGGATTTCCACCATCTCGCACGCAACCTTGGTCAGCCTGAGCCATGTGTTCAGTGCGGCACGCAGAGCAGTGATATCCTCGGCATCCACGATGAGATGCAACATTCCGCCATCCACTGACAGCGCTGCCCGGCTCCTCGGAAACGCTTCC
>JAUWCK010000138.1 GCA_030609345.1 Methanosarcinales archaeon
ACCTCTACGACCATCTTAGCTGCCGGGTGCTCGATATCCATCTCTTTTAAGATGGTGACGCCGTCGTTTGTGATGACGATGTCGCCGAGTCCGTCCACGAGCATCTTGTCCATTCCCTTTGGTCCAAGCGTGGTGCGTACCGCAGCGGCTACTGCCTTCGCAGCCATGATGTTCGAGTTCTGTGCATCTCTTCCGCGTGTTCTTTCGCTTCCTTCACGCAAAATGAATATTGGCTGTCCTCCAAGTTGTCCTGCCATTTTTTATCATGCCTCACTTATATTACTAATGACCCTGATGTAATAATCAGGTCAACAAAACAGTGATAGTACTTCTATAAAAGGCTTGCGGTGGCGAGTGGCTGTCGGCTTGCCACGGTGTCATGGTAAATCTCCGAGTTTTCCAGACGTTCGAAACCGACACAGCAGAGACGAGACTTGGATCTACAACCTACTTCTGACGCTGCCGGAACAACGCAAGCATCCGGTACTTACTCGAGTATTGTGTGGATATCTACATATAAAACCACGAGATTACACAAGATTAACACAGAAATCTTGTGGAAATCTTGTGTAATCCTGTGGTTCATACCACAGGGTACCCGAGCATGTTCAGCATCCGGACAACTTCACAACCAGATCACATATCAAAAAATCGAAAGAAGCGAGATCGTCAACAAATTGTTAAGGGGATATGCGAGCGGGAGTGTGGGAAGTGGGGAGTGGGGGTTAGTGTGGTTAAAAAAGGTTTTAGAAACCCGCTCGCATAGTACACCACTATTACGCGGCGGTATATAAACCTTGCGGCACGGTAAGTTATATGCCTTAATACGGATATATTTTTACTTAATACCCATATACAGTCATAATATCCATCCGATCACATAACCAACCATGAAAGAACTCCACAAAGAAATGATAATCGACATCACCCGGACACTTGGGCTGGATACAGTCAGTTTTCCGGACGATGTGGATTTCTCGACGTCGCATACGCGCGCCTCCGGATACGCGCTCTCCAGACTGGTGATGAGCAGCCACTCCGGAACACATATCGACGCGCCGCTCCACTTTTTTGAGGGGCGCGAATCGCTTGATGAGGTGCCGGTTGAGCGGTTCTTCCTCGATGCGGATGTGATCAAAATTGAATCGCCGGCAGCCGTGACCGTGTCTGAACTGGACAGTTATCCGGTCGAACCCGGGCAGGCGGTTCTCTTTAAGACGAGGAACAGCGATCTGCCGCGCGAACGGTTCCATGAGAACTTCGTTTACATCGAATCTGACGCTGCACGATGGCTGGTTGATAAAGGGGTGTCGCTGGTCGGAATAGATTATTTATCTGTCGAACGCTACGATGATATGGACTTTCCAGTTCACCGGACCCTGCTCGGTGCCGGCGCGCTGATTCTCGAGGATGTTGATCTGCGGTCTGTCGAGCCGGGGCGGTACCGTCTGACCTGTCTCCCAATCAAGACCGTTCGTGCGGATGGCGCGCCGTGCAGAGCGGTTTTGTGGAGGCTGCCATGAGTACCACAATCATCTGCCCGAGATGCGGGAGCAGCGGCTGCGTCATCCCTGCTGAAGAGGTGCTTGAGTCGATATCTTCCATGTATACTGCATGTCAGTCATGCGCGCCAGACCCCCGGATCAGCAAGCAGTTACCGTTTCATCAGCTCGACCAGCCCGTCCGTAACGTTGATGATGCTGCCATGCGGTGCCAGAACTGCGGAAAGCGGCATCTCGACATCGTCATCGCGCACGTACTCGGGATACTGGTGCGGGAGGGTTTGCGCGACAGAGATGCTGCGCTCTCTGATGTCGGCACCCCGATGATCTGGATCGGGTATCCGGTCCCGTTTCCTCCGAGACTTGGTAGGGACATGCTGATCCTTGTCATGGACGCAATCGACAGAGGGACCGCAGAGATGCTGGTGAACGAAGTCTCTGAGGTGAAGGGCGTGATCGAGCGAAAGGGGGAACCGGGTCAGCCGGTCGGGATTTTGGATGCAGACCACGCACCCCACATATACAATCTGCTTGCTGGCTGCGACGTTCGCGGAGATATCGTCTCATCGGCATTCGGGGAACTGTGCATCTACAAAACCCAATCCGACACGCATATCGAGTTCTCACGTGCCGAATCCGGCAAGACCGGGGTGCTCGAATCATTATACTACCAGCGGAAGCTGGAAGGCACCGTTGTGGACGGCTGCTGCGGCGCGGGCACGCTCGGGCTTGTAGCGGTGCTTGCAGGAGCGCGCGAGGTGATACTGAACGACGCGTTCCGCCCGGCAGTTAAGAATACGATTCTTAATATCAGGGCGAACGCATCGGTTCTCGGTCTCGATCCTGAACCGGATATCCATATCGATCCCTCGAAACTCCCGCTGATCGCTGACACCGGTACTCCGAGATTGGTCGCAACAGCGCATGGAGATGGAGCATCCGGATCTGCGGATATCTCGGTGTACCACAGCGACCTTGCGGATCTCGCGGCAGTGATCGACCGTTGCGACCTCTGTCTGGTCGATGCGTTCATCGGCGTTTCGACCGCTCGATTCGTGCAGGCATGGAAAGAGAAAGCTGGGATGGTTGTTACGATATAGGGTGCTTGCGGACTTGCTGTGCCGCCGATCTCGTTCGCGGTCCTGCTGCCTATTTATATGCCATGCAGCATCTTGAAATCTGCACAGATCCCCTCAACCGAAGCCACAACTGCCTCTGCTGATGTGATGTACGGAATCCTGTGCTTTATCGCAGCCTTCCGGATGTAGCTGTCATCCTCCTTCCCTTTCCGCCCAACCGGCACATTAAACACAAGCTGGATCTTCCGGTTCTCAATAGCGTCCACGATATTCGGTCGCCCCTCCTGAAGCTTCAGCACGAGTTCACTCGAAACACCCGCACCATCTGGCTTTTCCTTTTCATAGATGCTCAGCACATCCTCGACTGTGAGCGGCTCGAAGTAGAGCTTGTCAGAGGTACAGAACGACTCCGGCAAAGCGTGGCTGCACACATATCAACCGTTGCAGGTCACGTCATACGTCACAACCGTACATGCTCGGGTAAGTTGTGGTTTTTAGGATTTTAACCACAAGATTACACCGATTTACACGAGATTTCTGTGTTAATCTTGTGTAATCTGTGGTTTTATGTGGATATCCATATAATATTGAGCATGTTCTCACAACCTGGCAGCACCCCTGACATACTCGTCGATAGCCTTCGCCGCAACCTTTCCTGCACCCATAGCCGAGATAACGGTCGCAGAACCGGTGACGATATCGCCTCCTGCAAATACGCCGGGCTTTGATGTCGCTCCGGTCTCATCCGCCATGATTGTTCCGTACTTCGCAGTCTCAAGATCGGGTGTTGTCATCGACACGAGTGGATTTGGGGATGTGCCGATTGCGATTACCACGACATCGGCAGGGATGGTGTGCTCGGTCTCGGGGACCGGAACAGGTCGGCACCGTCCTGACTCGTCCGGCTCGCAGAGTTCCATATTGATGCATTCCATGCCTGTTACCCAGTTATTCTCATCGCCGAGAATCCGTATCGGGTTTGTGAGTAGACGAAAGATAATCCCTTCTTCTTTTGCGTTCAGAACTTCTTCTGCCCGCGCTGGAAGCTCATCCTCGCCGCGGCGGTAGACGATAGTCACTTCCCCCGCGCCAAGCCTGAGTGCACACCGTGCGGCGTCCATCGCCACATTGCCGCCGCCGACAACGATTGTCCGGCGCCCCTTCTTAACCGGCGTGTCGAATTCGGGGAATAGGTACGCCTTCATCAGGTTCACGCGGGTCAGGAACTCGTTTGCAGAGTAGACGCCGTTTAAGTTTTCGCCGTCGATTCCGAGAAACGAAGGAAGCCCTGCGCCTGTTCCCAGGAAGACGGCGTCGTACTCGCATAGCAGTTCATCCACCGTACCGATCTTCCCGATGACCGAGTTAAGAAGCATATCAACGCCCAGCCGCCTTATGAAATCGACCTCCGCAGCAACGATCGACTTTGGCAGCCTGAACTCAGGAATTCCGTACACGAGAACGCCGCCGGCAGCGTGCAGCGACTCGAAGACCGTGACAGCATGCCCCATATTCGCAAGCTCGGCTGCCGCGGTCAGACCCGCAGGACCTGCTCCGACGACCGCAACGCGTCTGCCTGTGGG
>JAUWCK010000233.1 GCA_030609345.1 Methanosarcinales archaeon
CACTTAAAGATAGTTGCCTGTGCCAGCCAGATAACAATACTTATATATACCGACGCACGTATCCATAATGCGAGGCATAGGAGGCATCCGCATTGAAGATTGTAACAATCAAAACACCTGAACAGGTGATTATTCCCTTGCAGCAGCATGATGGTGCGGTGTGCGATTCCTTGGTAAGTGTTGGCGATATCGTTTCTGTTGGTCAATTGATCGGCGACGGCGAGTTCCGGATACATTCGAGCGTTTCCGGGGAGGTTACAGCCGTTTCCGAACTACCGCATCCGACTGGTAAAGATGTTCTCAGCGTGGTGATCAAGACACACGACGGGGAAAAGAGAGAAATTGAACCGGTAGAATTGTCCGCAGGAAAAATAAGGCGCATTATCAGGGAAGCCGGTATTGTCGAACCGAACGGACAGCCGACACTGCGCACAAAAGAAGATATCAACACAATCGTCGTCAACGGGACGAATACATGGGATCTGTCATCACACGAAGCGCTCATGCTCGATCATCCTTCCGAGATCGTATATGGATTGAAAGCATTGATGGAAACGGTTGGTGCTAAGAAAGCGTTCATCATAATCGAACTTGGCTCAGAAGCGCTGCACGTCATGCGAACCGAGACGATACCGGACAGCAATATCAAGGTCATCGCGACACCGGGGTACTATCCACCGGGCACCGAAAACACGCTTGCTAAGAAGTTTGCGAAGAAGAGAGTGCCACGCGGTAGCATCCCTGAGGACAAAGGCGTTCTCGTGAGCAGCATCGCTGCTATGAAAGCGATATACGATGCGCTCTGCGACGGCGAACCCATGATTAAGAAAGTGGTGACCGTTGCAGGCGCGGTAGGTTCTCCGAGAGATGTTCTCGTGGATATCGGCGCGCCGATTGGTCATGTGATCAAAGAATGCGGCGGATGTAGTGGAACGCCGGTAAAGATCATCGTAAACGGCGCAATATCTGGCGCGGCACAGTACTCGGACGAGGTTCCGGTCATCAAGACGACAACAGGAATTATTGTGCAGACCGAGAGCAACATCGAG
This sequence comes from Methanosarcinales archaeon, assembly GCA_030609345.1. The sequence goes on from JAUWCK010000233.1 coordinate 1,050, forward strand.
CGCGAACCGCCGGCGCCCTGTATCAACTGCGCGTGGTGTGTGGATGAGTGTCCGATCGGACTGATGCCGCACCTGCTGTACGGGTATGCAGACAACGCGCAGTTTGACAAGTGTGCGGAATTATACATCGGTGACTGCGTGGAATGCGGTATGTGTGCGTACGTCTGCCCGTCCAAGCTCCCGATCGTGCAAATAATCAGGTATGGCAAACATGGCGTTGCCGAGATGGAGGCATCCGAATGACATATACAATATCACCACTCCCACATGTGAAGAGTAACGAGAGCGTAAAACGCGTGATGTGGGGGACAGTCGCTGCACTGCTGCCGATCACGATCGCGGCGATCTATCTCTTTGGGATTCCCGCCCTAACAATTATACTTGCAACCGTGATTGCGGCAGTTGTAACCGAGATCATCATCTACAGGGCTGCTTCCCAGCCGAGCACGATAGGTGATGGGAATGCTGTTCTGATCGGTCTTTTGCTTGCGCTTATCATGCCGCCAAGCGTCCCGATCTGGGTTCCGATCATCGGAGCCGCTTTTGCGATAGCTGTTCCAAAATACATCTTCGGCGGCACAGGGACGCTGGTGTTCCATCCGGCACTGGTCGGATTTGCATTCCTGCTTGCTGCGTGGCCCACGCTGATGGGGGCTTCGTCCACACCGCATTTGAGCAGCCTCTCTGATCTCTTCATCGAGACTGGCGCTGGCAGGCTTGTCGAGGCTTCGCCCGTATTAGTCTTGCTCGGCGGTGCATTCGTCCTGTACAAGAAATACGTGGACCGGCGGGTGGCACTCAGTGCCACTGTCCTGCTTTTACTCTTGATGCCGATCGTCGGGATGGGTTCACAACTTCCTTATGTGTTAACCGGCGGCTACTTCCTCGGGCTGATATTCCTTGCGGCAGACCCGGTCACAACGCCTGTTACAAAGAGAGGCAGATTGGTCTATGGGATCATGCTTGCCGGGCTGATATTAATCCAGCTCTATTTCAATACCTATTTTGCAGGGATGTGCTTCGCAGTGCTCATGATGAACGTCTTCAGCCCGCTCATCGACAGAAGCACCATACCAAAGCCGATCGGAGGGAGATAAATGGCAGAAACAAAAGATTCCACTGTGATGATACTTTTCAAGCTAACTCTCATTGCAGCGGTGGCGGCTGTGGTCCTGACAGCGACGTACGGAGTCACACAGGAACAGCTTGCGAAGCTTGCAGAAGCGGCAGGCGGTCCTGACAAACAGCTGCTCGACTTTGGTGTTGTTCCTGAGGCTACCAAGTTCAAATCCGCGGGTGGTGAACTGTGCTACGAGGCTTATGACGGTGGTGACCTGATCGGATATGGAGCCATGGCAGAGGTGCAGGGCATGCAGGACATCTTAACGCTCGCAGTCGGAGTGGACACCGATTTCGTGGTGACCGGAGTTGTTGTGGTCTCGCAGAAAGAGACTCCTGGGATCGGGGATAAGATCCAGAAAGATGAAGGGTTTGTCGCACAATTCGCAGGGGTCGGTCTTGATGGGCTGAAACTGAGCGATGACGGCGGAGCGATCGACGGCATCTCAGGCGCAACGATATCATCCGGATATGTCACCGACGGAGTCGCTTTAATAATTGGAAAGATGCAACAGGAGGTTTCATAAATGGCAAAGAAATCCTTTGTAGGAGAGATAATTCGAGGTATCATCAA
>JAUWCK010000135.1 GCA_030609345.1 Methanosarcinales archaeon
AGAGGTATTCCATCCGGGAATGCCTTGCAGGTTCGCTTCTCATCCCGTGTACGGTGCGTGCAATGGAAACATGTTGGACTGTAGATTTTTATATTAAGTTCTCGGTCGTCAATTCCTTGCATTTTAATCACCTATGTATTCGAGTTCCGGCACATTTGTCGCGACCCGTGTCCAGACTTCATTCCAGTGCTGATGGTTTGCATCTGTGATGGACATGCTCGCTTCGCCTATAGCCGCTTCAAACATTGATCTGACAAGGGTATCTGCATTTGTTTGCGCTTTCCCTATTTTGTCCCGCCATAGATCATAATTGAAATTGCTGCCGTCTTTCATCTTCATCACGTAGGTTTTACCAGTTTCTTTCGATATTGCACGCATCTCTTTCATCCCGGATTGACATGCCCATCGTATATCAGCGGGCGAAAAGCTGTATCCCTGTGGATGGTTATGAGTGAATACGGTTCCCTCGCATTTTATCTTATCGTCTTTTGTAAACCCGACCCGGTCTTTTTCACCGTCCTTCGTAAATGTCAGATTGCCGTTTGCATCCACAGCCCCACATGACTCATAATCCTGATCTCTGATCTTCATTTCGTAATCAGTGACTGTTTTGGTTATCTTTTTCTGCTTTGCCTCCGCTGTGCTGCCTTCCGTCTCTGGCGGCTCTCGCTGCCTCTCCTGCTCTTCTTCCGGCTCCTGCTCTGCATCCTGTTCCGGCTTCGCTCCGGTCGCGACGTCGTTAACCAATTCGCCTAATGTTCGTACGTCATCAGAAACATCGACTCCTGAATATGTCAGTGCGTATGCTTCAGGCAAAATTTCTGTTATACTTGATCCTGCATAATTACCAATTTCTTGTTTAACGCCATCTTGCCCACCATGTTTGACCAAAAACGCTTCGGCAGCTTTTTGAAAATCTTTGTTCACATACCCGATATTAAAAGTATCTGGTCTCGCTATTTGGTGTCCTTTTTCGTGTAACAACACGGTTTTCAAATTCGATCCATCTTTATTCCAGTTGTTGCTTGTAGAATGTGCCATATATTTTTCAAACTCTTCCAAGTCATTTTTAAACACCTTGCCATTTAGAACGTATTCATTATTGTTGCCATCGTACCATGCTAACGGAGTCGATGCTTTTTCAGGGAATTTCGCTTTAACTTCGCTTTCTGAAACAATTCTTACTTTGTCCGTTATTCCAGCGGATTTGACAGCAGACGCAATTTTTTTTAGCCCAACCGGACTTAAATTATTGGGTTCATCAAATATTGTTTCTGCCTCCGCTGTGCTGTGCCCGCCTTCCGTCTCTGGTGGCTCTCGCTGCCTCTCCGGCTCTTTCTCTGGTTCGGCTGGCTCACCATGCTTCATCTCCTTGAACTCCGTCAGGATCGCCGCATATTCCTTCTCGGTCGGTGCGCGATCCATTTCAGTGAACTTCTGGAGTTGTGACATCAGGAATCCGGTCTGCTTTGCCGCTGTGGTGTAGTTGGACTCAAGTTTTTCGATGTGTTTTTTGTTGGCTGCGTTCTCGTCCCTGAGGGTGTCCATCTCCGCACCATAGTCCTTGATCGCTCCTCGCATGTCGTCAAGTATCTTATCCCTCGATTCAACGTCCGCACGGCTCACAGTCTCTCGCTTGGGGCGGACGGTCTCAACGCCTTCACGCTCAAGGAATCGGTTCACGGTCTCCGGATGCACCTTTACGCCATGCTTATCTTCGAGTTCCCACGCGATTGATTTAGCATCATGTCCCTCTGCGTACAAATCCTTTACCGCCGCCTGAATCTTCTCTGGCTGTGCTGTGAGTGCGGTGCGCTGTGGTGCTGGTTCGTATCGGAACTTGCCGCGCTTGGTCTCCTCTATCTTAACGCCCTTCGCTGATAATGCCGCCGCCTCATCCGCTGTGACGTATTTATATGCTTTTTCGAGTGCCTTCCCCAATAGCAGTTCATCCTGATACCCGCCGTCCTCATCACCAAAGTCCTCATCGCCTCCAAACATCCCGCCGCCCATGTCCGGCTGCGGTGCTTGTGACTCGCCGCTGTAAATCAGATCGCCGGACTCCTCATCCAATGACACCTGAAAGCCCATCCCGTGCATCATGGACGCAAGGTGCGTTTCCTTCATGCGCCTGTCAAGGTCTGCGTCATCGGATGCCGGGTATGGCGATGGGAACTCAAGCGTCCAGTCTGTGATGCCGAACATTGCCAACATCTTCGGGAACACCTCTTCATGGTATCCCTGATGCGCTGATGCTATAGGTTCGGCTGTGACCGCACGCTGTACGTCTTCTGCATTCAACCCGCCAATTCCTTCTGTGCCTCCGTGATAGAGGGGGGTGATCCGATACAACCCGCTGATGCCGTCACGCATCCGCTCCGAGACGTTCAACACGTCCATATCCGCCACGCTGTTCAAGAGTGCGGTGTAGGTTGCGCTGCCTCTGCCGCTATCTGATTCTATCCCCATGACCGGCATGTGATTGGGATTGAGTTGTACTTGCTCCATCTCCTTCTGCCAGAACTTCTGGAGTGATGGCAGGTTTTTTGTAACGATTGCAAGGATGCCTTTTGGTGGACGCTGCTCCCGGTATGTGTCATTGAGCAGGACATTGCCGTTCAGTTCGATCATCGCCTCCTCAAACACCGTTGCGGCTGGGGGATACCCAAAGGTTTTGGAAGGGCTGTACCTGCTCCAGTGGATAATTTCATCCTTCAAATATGGCATTGGTGTGCTGCCTTCGTCGTAGATGTACCAGACCGGGAACAGTGGCTTGCCACACGTCCCACATACGCCGGGTGCAGCGTGGATGGTGCGATGCTCAACACAAGTCCAGTTCTTTTTGCCCTGCCTCATCTTATCATCGAGATCGAATTTGAACCATTCGGGATCGGCTGACAGGACTTCCCGGACGCGGGCATAATTCAGATTATTATCGGCATCGAAATGATATTCCTTAAGACATAATAGGAATGCATCATCGAGGATATTCAGGTTGTCCTCGCATTCGTGCAGGACCGCCTTAAAAGACTGGTCGTTATCATTACAATCCTTAAAAAACTCCTTGATGTGTTCGAGTTGTGCCTGATCCGGTGGGCGTGTCATCCCCCCACAGTCGCAGGTTTCGGTTTCGTTCTGGTATTCTTTCCCACATTCCATACAGATCGAGACAAACCGCGGGATGAATTCAGGATCGCGCTCAAGTACTTTATCCTGAATAACATGAACGATCGTTCGTAATGAGGTATTACGCTTCGAGAGGTATCGTAATTGATGATAGTACGGTATCGGGAGTTTTTGGGTAGCCTCGAATACTGTCAATTCGCCATAAGGTCTTGCGCTGGCTGGTTGTACGGCGTTCGCTTTTTCGAGTGCACCGATCCTGCTGATGACATTCACCTTTTTGAGCAGGTTTCTAAAACTCATCAGTGAGTTTATTGCGCTGCGTGTATTTAATGTTTTGTAGCGAAAAAATGTGGTGGCGGGAGTTCACCACATCTTCTCAAGTCCTGCGTATAAAAAAGGGTTCGCTCGAACACTGACATTAAGCCGAATTAAGAGATGAAAAACAAAAGGAGTGGCGCGGGAGAACGAAGCCCGCGCCGAATGGCATGGATTTGAGAGAACACCAGAGCAACCCGTTATGGTTGATGTCGCTTGCTCTTAAATGTTTGTATCGTCCACAACCTCAATCCAGACGCGTACCCGGTCGCCTTCGTGGATGCCGTTCTCCTTGCAGCATCTCCTGACATTGACCCGGTAGCGCTGCTGCACAAAAGCAGCACCACCGTACACTATACCTTTATATTGCATTGTTATCGCGCCTCTTCATAATCTGCATGGCAGCATGGAGATACGTATTCCAGCCACGTGTCGCCATTGCCACCCATCGTTGTACCTGATAATTCAACGATCTCGCTACTGTCGAATTCCTTTCCGCAGTCTTCGCATTTGCATATTTCCGTGTGTAGCATTATTCAAAGCACCTCCTCACACCTCAATACCGCTAAGCCACTTCCGCAGTGGCAGTCGTACCTTTCGCTCATATTCCGTGAGGGTATACACTCGACTTCCCTCTCGGAACGAGACATCATCCACCACATGTTTCTGCGTGAGCCAATCTCCTGGCATACGACGCATACTCCGCTTGAACATCCCGAAGGACGACGGGATTAGCCACACATCGCCCTCCAACAGCACAAGCACCCGCTTGTCGCCT
>JAUWCK010000202.1 GCA_030609345.1 Methanosarcinales archaeon
GGGAAGTGGAACAGCCCTGATTGCGAGAGGATCCTCGCTCTCGATCCGGATGCGGTTATCGTGTACGGCAAATGGCCCGAGAAGGGAAAACTCGATGACAAACTCAAAGGAACCGATATTGAGGTAATCCGGCTCAATCTCTACGTTCCTGAGAACATGACTGGCGATGTGCAGAAACTCGGTGTCGTTCTGGAACGGGAGAGTGAGGCAGAGGAACTGATCGATTTCTACCAGAATTACACCGACCTGATTGGAGGGCGCATCGGAACTCTACCTGAAGAGGAGCGGCAGACAATGTATCTCGAAGGATACGCCGATTTCAAAACCGTATCTGCCGGTTCTGGCGGAGACCAGATGTGCGTGATGGCAGGCGGCAGAAACATCGCAAGCGACCTTGTAGGAACGTACCCGAAGGTGGATACCGAGTGGGTGATCGCACAGAACCCTGATCTCGTGATCAAGGCAGCATCAAGCAGTTACGACAATATATCCGAACCAGACACGATATTAAACGACATCGTAAGCCGTCCGGGATGGGCTGATATGGATGCGGTTCGAAACGACCGGGTTCACCTGCTCACATCAGACATATACACAGGACCCGGGTACGTCGTAGGTGGCGCATATATGGCGCAGTGGCTATATCCCGATCTCTTCGCAGACCTCGATCCTTCCGGTATACATCAGGAGTATCTTGAGCGGTTCCAGGGTATGGAGATGCCGGATAGAATCTTTGTGTATCCGGCGAGTGAGCCATAAAGATCAGCAGGTCAGTGGTGCCGGTGCTCCTGGCAAGCGTTCTCATCGGTCGCTTCCATAAGCTTCCCCTGCTGCCATGCCTCGATTGCATCGCGCACCGTACCCGCTGCACCCACAAAGACGTCGATTCCGAACTGCTCGAACATCGTAACAGCCTTCGGTCCAAGCCCCCCACAGAGCATGATATGAGTACCGGTCTTTGATATGAACTCCGGGGGCAACCCGACGCCGCCCATATGCTCGCTGATATTCTGGGTCACCTCAACCTCATTCGTGTCGAGATCGACGATCGTGTAGGTCGGAACCCTGCCAAAGTGCTGACCGACAGGCGCGTCGATGCCGCCTTCTCCTTCTGTTGGAATACATACTTTCATCTCTTCATCGCCTCTTGTTATTTCACGTTGTTCGTCTGTCTTGCGATCAACTCCTATTAATACTGTGCACGTAATAGGGCTGCCAACTTGGCTCTGGCGCTTGTATCAAACATGAATGCACACGTTTGGGTGAATCCACGAAATTGGTTACCACAGATTTTTCTAATGTCTGGAAAGACTGTATCGATCGTGTCCTGCTATTCCGAATCCTTGCATCTATCGATACTACAGCTCATGCGCGATCCCGCAGATATCCGAGACCTCCTGCCCGTGTATCTGGCAGTAATCTTGGATCCCGTCCGCAATATCCGCAAAGACCGAGATTCCTCTGCACACCGCAGACCCGACCTGCACAGCGCTTGCTCCAGCCATCATCATCTCGACCGCATCCTGCCACGTAGAGATCCCGCCGACCCCGATTATTGGTATGTCGAGCGCAGCATACAGATCGTAGACGCATTTCACGGCAATCGGCTTGATCGCAGTCCCCGAAAGTCCGCCGAACCGGTTGCCAAGGATCGGAAAGCCCGATTCGATGTCGATAGCCATTGCACGCACGGTATTGATGGCAACAACGGCATCCGCCCCCCCTTCCTGTACGGCAAGCCCGATCTCTGTGATATCTGTGACATTTGGTGTCAGTTTCGCCCATACCGGGATGTCAACCACGTCCTTGACCGCAGATGTGATCTCCCGGACAAGAGACGGGTCGATGCCGATGGACGCGCCGTATCTGCCTGCGTGGGGGCAGCTGAGGTTCAGTTCGATCCCGTCCGCAAGATCACAGAGTCCGAGCGCAACCTCGGCGAATTCGGATGCGTTTCCGCCGAAGACACTCGCAATCACAGGAGCTTTGCCTTTCTTTGCTGTCACCAGCTCTTCGCGATATTGTTGATACCCTGGATTCGGCAGACCGAGCGCGTTAAGGAAACCACATTCGATTTTTACCATGCTCGGGTTCGGATGCCCTGCATTAGGGGCGCGTCCGATCGATTTTGTGACGACTGCACCTGCGCCGCTTGCGGAAACCCGCAGGAGCGATGCGCCGGTACTGCCGAGGATTCCAGCGGCGAGGATCGTTGGGTTCTTCAGTTTCAGCCCGGTTATGGTTATCATGTTCAATCCCACTTCGTTCCAATATCTTATGATCGTTTCTATGAATCTTTTCAATGAATTTCTTTACGGCACGATTCATCACGTCGAGAGATCATAAATTGAATTTCTCAAAGATATTTTTCGCTGCTGCGCAGATGTGGATCAAAAAGTATATATAGGACTTATTTCAAAAAGTAAGTTCATAGCAATACCATGTATGGATATGGTCATGGGATAGGGTTCTATTCTGTGCATAATTCTATGCTTGGTGTCGGTGCATGAAACCGAACATACACCGTTCGATTGCGGACGGAATCGTACCACAGAAGGAGGTAAGAACAAATGGCAAAGAAAATACTACCATTGGCTCCAGTTGAGCGACTCATACGGGCTGCATCCGAAGGCGACATCAGGGTCAGCGAATCAGCACGCAGCGCTTTGACCGAGGAACTCGAAGCGATCGGAATGAAAATCGCTAAGGAAGCGATTATCGAGACGAAACACGCGGGCAGAAAGACGGTCAAGGCAGAAGACATCAACAGAGCACTTGATATACTCAAACTGGACTGAAATTCCAGTTTGAACGCTTGCCGCCCGGCGAATCAGTCGTTGCGGGCGGTCTTATTTTTTATGGATACCATGAACACATATTACACATCCGAAGAGATCGGGAAGTATCGCCGGGCAGGAAAGATCCATGCGGAGGTGCGGGAGCAGACCGCAAAGAGAATAACAGTCGGAGCGAGCATCCTTGAGACCGCGGTCTTTGCAGAGAATCTGATACGCGATCTCGGCGGACAGCCTGCATTCCCGTGTAACCTTTCGCTAAACGAGGATGCTGCGCACTACACGCCCGGCGCGGACGATACAGCGGTATTCGGCGAGGATATGGTAAAACTCGACATCGGCGTCCACGTCGATGGATATATCGCGGATGCTGCC
>JAUWCK010000275.1 GCA_030609345.1 Methanosarcinales archaeon
GCCAATGCAACTGTCACCGACATCAGCATCAGCAGTACCATTACGATTCCTATTGTTTTCTTCATAGTGTTTTACCTCCATATTTCGATTGCAATATTTGCATAGATCAACCAGTCCCTCATACTATAAAAATCTTATCGCACCTAAATTACAAACGATTCACCATCATTATACGAATCGACATACCAAATCCACAGCAGACGTACGCATATCAGGAAATATTACCACGATCGGAACATATCAGGAAAGCGCCCTCCAGATATGCACAAATCGCTGGATCGCTGTTAAATTGCTTGCTATCGCGATCAACACTATCGACCACCCGAGAAATGAAAATCCGTAGATCTCCTGGGGATGCAGGAAGTAAAGGATGCTTGCAAGCATTATAATTACAAGACGGTCAGCCCGCCCGAGTATTCCGCCGTAATACCTGCCAACCCCGACTGCTTGCGCCTGCACACCAAGATAACTGGTAAGAAGCGTGCCAACGACCGCAGCAACTCCGATCCGCCAGTCTACATGCGCCCCGAAGAATATCCCGCAGATGATGAAGACATCGGCATACCGGTCGATCACATGATCCAGGAAATCGCCACGCTTGCCAGCGGTGCCTGAACTTCTCGCAAGTTCCCCGTCCATCGCATCCGCGATCCCGTTTAAGAGTACCATCGCACCGGCAGCAAGCACAAGCGTTGTACAGTCACCCGACACCGCGTACAGCATTCCTGCAGAGATGGCAAAGACAAGGGAGATCACCGACATGGCATCAGGCGTTATCGCCATGCGGGACATGACCCTAACAAGCGGCTTTAAGATGCTTTTTGCATGAGGGCGCAGGGAATCAAGTGACATCGTAATCTTACAGTATCTTGATGCTCGGATCTTTCAGGTTATTTAGCATGGCGAGATTGAGCAGCAGCGGTGTCAACGACTCGATCGTCCTTGCTGCTGCGAGCGGACCGGCATCCAGCGGACGCAGGCACTCGATTTCATCGGTGAGGTCGATCACAACATCCTTTGAATGGCTGTCATTGCCGCAGATCAGCACATCGCACCTGAATGCGGGATCGAGACTGCACAGCCGCCCTGAGGCGATTGTGTGGTATGCCGCAACCACAGGGGTGCCCTCTGGCAGCATCTTAAGAATCTCCTCTGCCGCACTTCCTTGTGTGGGGGGGTTGTACTCGAAATATTCGGATTTCGTCATCGGGACTACCGGAGAGATGATGATCTGGCGATCAAGCACCGGGCGCACGGTATTGATCACTCCTGAGACGTGTTCGTGGGGTACTGTGAGTATGATCACGTCTGCGCCCTCGGCTGCGGTCAGGTTATCAAATCCCAGAATGTTGCCTTCCATTCCAAGACCTGCAAGCGCATCCCTGTAGCTTTCGGCTGCCGCCTCTGCCTTGTCTGCTTTGCGTGAGCCGATGCGGATATGGTGATTTTCTGCCCAGTTAAGCGCAAACCCCTCGCCGATGTCACCGGTCCCGCCAAGAATCGCTATCTTCATATAACCGAGATGGTGCACGCGTCACATTAAGTTTTGGATAGGGCGCGGGATGCGGAGGTATCCCCAAGTTCCGGAATAATCTCGCCTGCCCACAAAACTACCCCCGGGTAGCCACATCACACTTTTGAACTCTGACCGCATCCAACATACCATGAACATCGATGAAATAACATTCTATGACCAGATGTTA
>JAUWCK010000179.1 GCA_030609345.1 Methanosarcinales archaeon
ATGGGGATCGGGTTCTGCATCGTCCTGCCAGCGGATGAGGCAGATTCGGCGATAGGGATTGCAGAAAAACACGGAAAGGACTGCTACGAGATAGGCAGCACATTTAAGGATCCTGAAAAGACCGTGATACTCGAAGGGGAGCGTCTGCGAAGCGCTGGCAGCCAGTTTGTGGAATATTAAGCGAGTGCCCCTCGAATCTCCTGACGCGCGGCAAACATCTCTATCAGGACAGCATCCTGCTGATCCGCGGGCGGTTCAGCGAAGATCCAGACCTGATCCTCGCCGCCATGCACGATTCTTGGACATGCAAGCATATCCATGCTCGACATTCGGTATGCAACCTCAACTCCACTCGGTGCGATCCATGCGCGTGTATCTGCAAGTTTTAAGATCAGTTCGCCCCAGTCGAACACGTGCTTTGTTCTGACAACAGCGCTTAGATGCACGCGCTCTCCGGAAACCTGCTTCTCGACGTCTCTTCTGAACCGCGCGTATTCAGGATCGCCCCGATCCACCGACGCTGCCCCCTTCTTTATGAAACGCTCTGCCACATCCGGGAAGAACGGAGCAAGATTGTGGTCATCGGGTCGTTTTGTTGCAAGCGAGGCTGCGATAAATGAGAAAGCGCTCAGCGATACCGCTATGAGGACACCATGCTCGATCAAAAATGGGGATATCGCGTCGAGTTTTATGTGGTATAATACCTCTGCAATGATCAGTCCGATCTGGGTGGTGCCGCCGATCACGAGTCCTGCAAGCGCGCCTTTCGCGGTTGCGCGTCTCCAGAAGAGAGCGCCCATGATCGGGAAGAAGTACGATGACGTTCCGATGACGGTTGCCATGATGACCGCGTCCAGTATCGTCTCGACGTGCATCGAGATTGCGGCAGAGATTACGAGCATCACGACGATGAGCGCGCGGTTCACGGTCCGCATCTCCTTCATCGTCGCATCCGGCTTGACGAACCGCTGGTATATATCCCTTGATATGCAGGATGCGCCTGAGGTTGCAAACGTGTCTGCGCAGGACATCGCGGCTGCGGCAAATCCTATCGCAATTACAGCGATTGCAACTGGCGAGAACGTATCTCTTATGAACGTGAGATAGATTTGTTCGGCAGCAGGCATGTTGGTAGGCGCTGGATAAAGAGCATTAAGCCCGATCGCTGCAAGGAAACAGGCAAAGAATACGGCAGCGATCAGCACTGAACCGAGCATCATGCCGTACCGTGCGGATTTCACGTCCCTTGCCGCCCATACACGCTGCCACGGGTCCTGCTCTGTGATCCATCCCGGAAGCATCGCGATCATCATGATAAACACTCCAACGATCCCGCCAAGCGCAAAAATATCCCAGAAACCGGTATCCATCCCGGTAAAGAGGTCGGATACAGCCACACCAGTAGTCTGCGCCGGAATGTAGAGTGCTGCAGCCCCGATCAGGATTGCAAGCGCGGCAAGGAAGACAAACTGGACCGCATCTGTCCATATCACCGCCCTGAGACCGCCAAGTGTCACATAGAGCGAGATCGCAACCACCATGATCAGCACGGCATAGATCTGGGGTATGCCATAGAATACGGAGAGGACGTAACCGAACCCCTTGAAATCGGTGACAGCAAAGAGGATCATAACGATCGTGATCGCTATCGCAATCGGCGCACGCAGCAGGGGACCGTACCGAAGTTCGATCAGTTCCGGCTGGGTCAGTGACGGGAGCCGCTTGATCCGCGGGACGAGGAGCGCAATTGCAGCAAGCGCGATGATGTTTGGCGCAACAAATATCCAGATCGATCCTGTGCCAATGAAGAGAAACATCCCGGTGACGAGGAATAAGGCTCCCGCAGTGAGCCATGATGCCGCAGCAGACATCCCGATGTTCCCTGCTCCGATCTCTCGCCCTGCAATCCAGAAATCGGTCATCGTCCGCTGCTTCTTTGCAAAATGCCACCCGACAGCGATCAACGCTGCGACATATATTATAAGTAGTGCTATAAAGGTATACATCATCTCACCGAAGTCAGTTTAACGTCTTTGTATCCGCGTCTGACATCCGGTTCGATTACATATACACCCGTCGTCGGCTTCTCGCCATAAAGTATCATTGTGTCATTATATTTATTGAGTTTTAAATGGATATCTGAGATGTCTGCAAGCATTTTTTTGATCTCGGGAGCGATGCTGTGTTTGCATATCGCTATCGTCAGGATCTTATTCGCAGCGGTGTACTTCTTATCCGAGAGGATCGTCCTTTTAAGCGCCTGCATGCCGAGCATCGTCTCAAGAATCTCGTAATCCACGATCTTCACGACGTCTCCGCCTCGCTCTGCCCGCAGTTTCGCAAGCTCCAGATCCAGTATATTGAAGTTGCTTGAGAAGCGTTCCTTGTCATAAGCCACGACGAAATCCTCAGTCACTGGCTCTTCGGGATTCTCTTCGGTCACGACCCGAAATGAGTTCAATTTGTCGCTCAACCCGTACTCGAAGACGTTATTCTTGACCTCGCTTGGGCCTGCGCCGCTGACTGAGAGTATGACCGCGCTGCCGTCCTGACTCACAATGTTTGCAGCGGTCAGCATCGGCAGTGTGTAGAAGAAGTTATCGACATTCTCGCCGGTTTCCAGCAGGATATAACTCCCGATCCGGTATCCTCCGAATATCTCATCCAGATCATGGTTTCCTGTCGAATAGTGCGTCTTGGTATTTGGGATCGGCTCAAACGGCAGGTACTCTTCCGGATATATGACCTCAAACGCATTGAAACTGTGGAATCTCCCGTTTTTCAGAGTGAACAGGTAATTTGGCTGGTTTATATCGGTACCGCGCAGTTTATCAATGGACAGCATCCGCATACGTCTGCCATCACGATCCATCTGGTGCAGCGAGACCACACCGTCTGCGAGATAGCCGATCTCCGTCTTCTCCATCTTCTCAAGAACGATGACGACCTTGGTATGCGCAGGTTCGATCAGGCATCGGTTGATTAGACCGACGAAAAACTTTTCACTCACTTTATATTTATCGCACAATCCTTCGATGCTGTCCAGCACGAGCAGTGATCTTTCAGGCAGGAACGCATCAACCCGGTCACAGACCTGGTCAAATTCAGTTATATCAGTCCGGTCGGGATCGTCAAGCATCCCGTACATCTCGAAAGCATCCCTTTCGACACGCAATTCATTGCCATCATCTTTCTTAAAGAATCTGTCCCAGAACGTGTCTTTCGATTCGATGACATTGATCTCCTCGTGTCTTTGACGTAGTCGTGGAAAATACCGGTAGACTGCATCGGTTGTCGACCTTGTAGTAAGATACATGGGATTGCAATCCAGGAACGCATCCATCAGTTCAAGTGTCAGAATAGTTTTGCCAGTACCAGGATTTCCCTGTATGATCAGTGAACTGCCCCCCTCATGAGACAGAAAATTTTTTATCTCTTCTGGAATCATGTGCTGATATATATGT
>JAUWCK010000172.1 GCA_030609345.1 Methanosarcinales archaeon
ACTGCATGTGGATGCGCAATTAAAGGCGTACGGGCAGGACGCGCTTAATATACTGGACACGTCACTCCCGCCAGAGAACAACAGGAGCTATTACAGCAGCGTGCTCAAGAACTCGGTGGTCGGCTGGATGAACGGGGTGGAGGGCGCGACGAGCTTTGAGACTGATGAATTTCGTATAGAGAATCCCCCAGGCATATACACGCGGTACACATCATACAAATTTGAATTTAAAGAGCCATTCGGCTGCCTCGACTACCACACCTTCGAGGTTCTCATCCCGAACAACACAAGAATCAGCCATGCTTATGTCACGCTAACGGGAATGCCGAGATTGAATGATTCGTGTAGTGATATGCCACTGGAACTGTCAGATACGCCACTGGTAAACATATCGTTCCCTGATCATTTCGGATGTGCAATTACACACGGCGACGTGAATGGCGACGAAATATCCGACATGATCGTTGGCGCTTATAATTCCAGTTCCGGCGCGGTGTACGTATATTACGGTAACAACAGCAGCATCGGGACATGGAAAGACGACGGACCAAACATCACGATCACAAATCCGGGCGCATCCGGCGACCATTTCGGCTGGGCGGTGGCGTGCGGGGATGTGAACGGCGACGGCGTGGATGACCTCATCGTCGGTGCGCCAGAGAACGGCACAACCGATACCGGGGCAGTGTACGTGTATAACGGACCAATACTAACAGACGCTCCGGCTCCCGATGTCACAATCCAAAATCCGCGAACCAAAGGACTTCCGGTGAATGGTCGGTTTGGCTGCTCGCTTGCGTGTGGCGATGTGAACGGTGATTCCTTTGGCGATATCCTCATTGGTGCACCGACAGCGCGTGAATACGTAAGCGACTGCGGAAACGCATTCGTGTACTTTGGAGGCAATCCATTCAGCGAAAGTAATAAAATCAAGTTGTATAACCCGTACAACAGCAGTGACTACTTCGGCATCTCTGTCGCATCGGTTGATATCAACGGAGACGGCCTATCAGACATCGTGATCGGCGCAAACGCTGCCAACCGGACATATATCAGATACGGGAGCGCATCACTCCCTCCAGTGATCAATGGCGCCTACAATAACGAGATGAATCTCACGCTTTATGGGGAATCCAGCTCCGACTTCGGGATATCGGTATCTGCTGCCGGCGATGTGGACAAGGATGGCGTATGCGATCTCATCGTTGGTGCGTCAGCAAATGATAGCGCACACATATTCTACGGTGGCTCTCATCCGGACAATACGTCCGACATCAACCTGACCGGAGAATCCGGATCCAACTTCGGGATCTCGGTTTCGCATGCCGGCGATGTCGATTCCGACGGATATGCGGGCGTGATCGTTGGAACATTCGGTATTAAGAAAGCAGAGGTCTTCTATGATGTTGATCTCGGTGTCGATCAGATCGAGATATCAGGCGACGCGGGTTTCGGCAGCGTCGTCTCATACATCGGCGATGTGGATGCAGACGGCATCCCCGATGTCGCGGTCGGCGCGCCCGGTGCCGGGGAGGTGTATGTCTACACACCAAAATTCTCTGAAGAGCCGTGGCTTGCTGTCGGGAATGCGACCGATCTTGCTAACGGGAACGAAACGAGGGTCTGGGAGTACACAACCGTGATAAAGACCGATGATGGCAACAAGACCGGCCCTATATCGGTTTCTGCTGGCAACTCCATCGACAAGACTCTCCGGATCTACCGGGAGATTACGACCGATGCCTTTCTTTCGACGTATGTCTACACCGCTTCAAGCGATAGCGCGGACGTCAGAATCTCGGTAAACGGGGTCGAGGTCAATGCGAGCAGCCCTGCCATCGACACAAATGATACATGGATGTGGCACAACATCACGCTACCCGGGGATATCACCGAGTGGAAAATCGGAAATAACACGATCACGATCAACGTCACTCCCACTTCTGACACTCTGAAGATCGGGAGTGCCAGTGGAGCTAAAATGATCCGTGTAATCCTCCCGATCATCCAGCCGTTTAACACCACCGAAAGAACCCCTGATTTTGCTGATGCGATCAACAGATGGACTGCGAGCCATTCTCCGTGGACCGATCCGATAACCAACGAAACTTGGTGGGCTGTGCCATTTATACTCCACTCAAACTCATCCGGTGCGATCGAGATAACAAACCTTCACGTCAAGGCAGCCCCGTCGCTTGACGAGTATCTCGATACGCTGCTTCCGGATTTTGTCAATTACAATGTGATCTTTGCGTTTCTGGACACGCTTACAAAAGGGCACCTGTACACATTCTCGGATGGAAGTTACGAAAAGACTCTGAACTTTACCAAGGATGTGATCGATAACAAGGACGGAAATCTCACAGTTCACATCCTGCTTCCCGAGAACACGACAGCCGTGTATAAGGCGAACATGGATGTGACCGGACTGCCGAATGAGTCTATCGGCACCGAGGAGCTGACACTGAACTTTGCACAGGATGCCGATGCCGCAATCGTGGTGGACTCGGAAGGAAATGTGCATATCGCCTACAGCAAAAACAACCCCCAACTGTGGTATATAAGTAATGAAGGTGGGGCATGGGTTGAAGATGATATCAACAAAGGTGGTAAAGACACCAGTAATCTCAGCATGACCATTGACAGCAGCAATGAACTTCATGCAGCATTCATAAAAAAAGATACCGTTTATTACTCGAGAACCAATGACGGGATATGGTTAGATAAAAAGGACATGCAAGTGGTGAATGACAGCGTCAATCCGCCACCATCACAGCCATACATCGCTGTCGATACCGCAAATGCCCCGCACATCGTCTGGGTTGAGAACGCTTCGATCTACTATTCCAATAACACCGCAGGCACATGGTCTCCTGCCGTGCAAGTGAACAACAACACCAATGCAACAAGTCCGCTCCTTAACATCGACTCTAACAATACCAAACATCTCGTCTTCCTTGCAAACAGGACGGTGTACTACATGAACACGACAGGTGGCAACTGGAGTGTGCCTGTGCACGTGGATAACAGCATCAATGCCTCACAGGTTTCCAGGTCATCCGACCATAATGATTATTTGTACCTCGCATGGGTCGAGAACGGCACCACGCTGTACTATTCAAACAACGCCGGTGGTTTCTGGTCCCAAAAAGATCCGGTGTACAACGGAACAGCCATATCAGATCCTTCGATTGGTACCGACTATTATAGTGGCATCTCGCATATCCTGTGGGCTGATGCTGGCGATATCTACTACTCTAACAATGTAGACGGATTATGGAGTACACCGCAGCTTCTTGGTAGCGGCGGATACGATCCGTCTATATTTGTGGACGCCGATGGAAACGTCCACGTTATCTGGGGCGAGGGTAATACGCTTTATTACTATGGTTATGTTCTGAATTACCCGACCAGACCCTACATCGTCATCCACAACAGCACGGTATGGAACTACGACATCGAGGAGGTTAACCACGATGCAATGATTGGCAGCATCGCGCTTGGGGATAGTGGCACGGACGCTATATACAAAGAGTTTGACATAGACACGACAGTT
>JAUWCK010000145.1 GCA_030609345.1 Methanosarcinales archaeon
CTCGTGATCAGAAGCGGGACAAAGGTAACAGAAAAAATTATAAATGCAGCAGACCGCCTCAAGATCGTTGGCAGGGCTGGAGTCGGCGTCGATAACATCGATGTTCCGGCAGCGACGAGGAAAGGCATAATCGTTGCGAATACGCCCGAAGGGAACACGATCTCGGCAGCAGAACACACGATCGCGATGATGCTTGCGCTATCAAGGAATGTGCCGCAGGCGAACGCCTCGTTAAAGGCTGGCAAGTGGGAGCGCAAACTGTTCACCGGAAGCGAGGTTCGTGGGAAGGTTCTCGGCACGATCGGGCTTGGAAGGGTAGGAATCGGGGTCGTGAAACGTGCGCAAGGGCTTCTAATGAAGATCATCGCTTATGATCCGTTCATACCAAAAGAGCGTGCAAAGGAACTCGGGATCGAACTCGTAGACCTCGAGACCGTACTGCGGAAGTCCGACTACATCACGGTGCATACGCCACTTACCGATGAGACCAGAGGCATGGTCAGCGATCCCCAGTTCGAGATGATGAAGCCCGGCGTCAGGATCATCAACTGCGCACGCGGCGGGGTCATCGATGAGGATGCGCTCGTGCGGGCGGTCAATAAAAACCAGATAGCAGGTGCTGCACTCGACGTCTTCGTAAACGAGCCGCCGACAGGAAGCCCGCTGCTTGATCTGGATCGTGTGATCGTAACGCCGCATCTCGGGGCGTCTACAGAGGAGGCGCAGGTTGCGGTTGCGGTCGATGTCGCGAATCAGGTGCTTGCCGCTCTCAGGGGTGAGTCTGTAACGAGCGCGATCAACCTGCCGCAGATCCAGTCCGACGCCATGAGCGTGGTTGCGCCGTATATCAGCGTCGCAGAGACGATCGGGAGTATATGCGCCCAATTGAGCCGCAATTTCGATGCTATCGAGATCGAATACTCTGGTGCGATCTTTGACACCGATCTCAGGATGGTTACGCTTGCAGCACTGAAAGGTGTTCTTTCGCAGTCGATGGGATCGAGCGTTAACTATGTGAACGCGCCGGAACTTGCAAAGGAGCGGAAGATAAAGATCAAGGAGAGCAAATCGATCGAGACTGATGAACCGCAGTCAATAACGATCGCGCTTACCGGAGCGGGCAAGTCGAGATCGGTCACCGGTGCGCTCATCAGCGACAACCTGCGGATACTCGATATCGATGGATGCCGTCTCGACATCGTACCATCGAGCTACATGATCATCTCACGGCACGAGAACCGCCCGAATATCATCGGTCCCTGCTGCATGATACTTGGCAGGGAGAAGATCAACATATCAGGGATGCAGGTCAGCGAAACCGGAACAGACAACAGGGCGATCATGGTATTGAATGTCGACTCAGCCGTTCCTGATGCGCTGCTCGACGAGATCCGGGGCGTTGACGGGGTCTCTGATGCCGAACTGATCAAAGTGTGAGCATGGCATGGATATGAGAAAGCGCATCTACTACCGTTTCCCGCAGCGTGATGTTCATTTCGAACAGAAATACCGGTACTACGAGGACCTCCCGTATCTGGTCCGGACGATGGCAGTGCTGGATGGACGACACGAGATGTTCACCACGGAATCGCCTGATCGCAGGGGGCACACCATCCACGCAAAGCGCGAGATTGCGGCATACATCGTCGAGAACAATCTCGATTTTGCGCATTTAAGTCCTTCCAGCGTGGACGCGGTTCTGGTCGGGATCGAAAGTGGTGGCACGCTTGATTTTAAGATATCGCTAAAATATAGCCGCCTTGATGAAAAATATAAGATGATCGCATTTACAGGCGACGACTATCTGGTGCGGATGCATCTGGACGGTGATCTGCTCACGCTTACGGTTCATCTCGATTCCGGTCCCGGCAGGACTGAGTGCAGGCAGGTGGCAGGCGGAATCGTCGAGGCGCTCAGGCGAGGGACTGCATGACTCTGGAACGGGTCGTTGCCCATGTGTTTCGGAAGAAGGGCAAAGTGACCTCGATCAGTGAATTCGTGTTTGCGCTCTCCCTCGATCTGAAATGGTTCTCGCCTGATCAGGCAGAGTCGGTACTTACGAATGCAGAGCGACGAGGGCTTGTGCGGATCACCGATGAAGTGGTTGAGCCGTTATTCGATATCCATTCGGTGGAGATTCCGATCGATTTCAGACCTAGCCAGAGCATAATAGATCGCCAGGAGCAATCTGTCGATGCCACTGCCTGCAAGGGTGGGGCATTACTCGGAGAGACCGAAGAAGCATCCGAAGAGAGAACCGTAATCGACCGGGTGGTCGAGCAGCTATCCGGCGTGAAAAGCAAGCAGGAGGTCATACGCCTGATCAATGATGCGCAGGAACGTCTGGGCATCGTCGAAACGGATGCAGTTGCACTACTCGTTGCAAGGACGTGCGGCATCGATGTTTCCGGGATGATCGATGAGGTGTACGACCGTCTGGTGCGTTAACGCCTTGCCCTTACAGGCAGTGGCATCGACGGATCACTCTTTGGCGTGCCATTAACGTGTCAGTTCAACAACCTTCAGCGAAAGCCCTTTCACGCACTCGTCAGGAGCGTCCCCGATCACATCAGAGATCGTACATTTGTCACCGAATTCCAGTCCGATCGGATGGCAGAGGTCATGCATCGTACACTCGCTTCTCTTACACGTTGGCGGCTCAAAAACGATCTTAGATCCTTTGAATGCTTTTTTTGATTCGATTGCAGATATGATCGGAGATTCCACAATCTCCACCGCCTGCACGCCCTCGTCGTGTACATCGCATGAATGTGTGGTAGTGGTTCTGATATTTACGATACGGTATTTTCTCCCGGGGCTCAGATTCATGCAACTGTTCTTGAATCTACAATCCTCGCATTCCGGGGCAGGACCTTTGAATATGAACTCTGTTCCGACCTTTGCAAGCCGAACTCCAATGAGCGTGATGGTTGTATTAAGTTCCATTATTTCACCTTTACAAATTGATGTGATTTGATACGGTCGCCAAGTATTAAAATCTTGACCCAACACCTTTACATCCGCCACCAACAAAAGGGTAACCATGAACTATCAACTCCAGTGCATCGAGTGTCATGCCCTATACGATCCGGATGAGATCATATACACCTGCCCATCCTGTGGCGGACTTTTAGAGGTGATCTATGACCTATCGGAGATCGATTTTCGCAAAACCGATGAATGCAGATCAGTCTGGAAGTATAAAGCACTCCTTCCGGTAAATATCAAGCCGGTGACGATCAGGGAGGGCGGCACCCCCTTATACCGTACAGAGCGGCTCGGTGAGGGCATGGAGCTATCCGAGATCTTTGTCAAGCATGAAGGGCTGAACCCGACAGGGTCGTTTAAGGATCGCGGCATGACTGTTGGCGTGACAAAGGCGATCGAACTTGGCATGAAGACGGTTGCATGTGCATCCACGGGGAACACATCTGCCTCGCTTGCGACTTATGCGGCAAAAGCAGGGATTCCTGCGGTGGTGCTGCTCCCCGGCGGGAAGGTTGCGCTCGGCAAGATCGCGCAGGCACTGATTCATGGCGCAAAGGTCTTAAACATCCGCGGAAACTTCGACGAGGCGCTCAGGCTCGTGCGCGAGGTCTGCGACGAGTACGGGTTCTATCTCCTAAACTCGATCAATCCGTTCCGGCTGGAGGGGCAGAAGACGATCGCTTTTGAGATCGTGGACGAACTCGGGTGGGAGGTGCCTGACCGGGTCATACTGCCTGTCGGAAACGCTGGAAACATCTCTGCGATCTATAAAGGTTTTAAGGAACTGAAAGAACTCGGCATCACAGATGCGATCCCGAAGATGACCGGCATCCAGGCAGAGGGTTCGCGTCCGGTCGTGGACGCTATAGACCGCGGACTTGCAGAGATCGTGCCCGCGGCGAACCCTGAGACGATTGCAACTGCGATACGGATCGGGGATCCTGTAAACGCTGCAAAGGCACTGCGCGCGATCAGGGAATCGGGCGGACTTGCAATCTCGGTCTCTGATGAGGAGATCATTTCTGCGCAGCGCGATCTGGCA
>JAUWCK010000254.1 GCA_030609345.1 Methanosarcinales archaeon
ACACACCAAAGCATGCAAGCTGGCTCAATGCTGCCGAAATCGAGATCAATGTGATGGATATCGAGTGTACTGACAGGCGGATCGAGGATATGGAGCTACTGGCATACGAAGTGGCAGCGTGGACCCGGGGGCGGAATGACAATGAGAAGAAGATCAACTGGGGGTTTACGAGTGAGAGTGCTGACGAGAAATTGTCCAAGCATTATGTCTAAGAACTAAATTGTCGAGACAATAGCTTGAGCCTGTTTCCAAACAAATTGACGTTGAAACTTTGGAATTTCAATATCTCCAGCTTTCCACTTTGCATGTAAACCTTCTAATGTAAAATCAGCAGGATAGGTTGATATTTCATAATCAGGGGGGCTACTTATATAATCATCTTCTTCAGATTCAATTTTTTCAATCTCAATTTGTTCTTTATCAGATGTTTCTTCCTCAGATCTTATTTCATACATAATTACTCTCCATATTGGCAATCAAAACCATATTATGATTTAATAAACTTTAATTTATAAATTTTTTTCTCTATGATAAAAATAGTATCGATTTACTTTTTCTTATTTCTCTATTGAAGATCATATAAAAGTTGCTTATGATTCATATGACTTTCCGAGCATAAACCCCTCATCGTCAGCAATCGCCAAACCCCGCACTTAAGTACAGGGCCTGTACATCGCGCCCATCGCGTTCGCCTTACCTTCAGCGAGACAACTATGTCCGTCAAAAGTGAAACCGTATGTCGATTATGGTGAAGTTCTCTGCACTCCATGCACACTAACTCAGAACGCAATTCTACATAAAGCTTATGGATTATCTTAGTACAAATTTTATAAAATACCAGACTCAACAAAAATACACCCCTCACGTCGATCGCGGACAGAACCGCTCAAGCCTGAGCAACTCAGCAACCCCCGCGATGCTGATCCCATAAAAGACCGCCTTCGCCCCCGCAACCTCCAGTATCGGCTCGATCGTCCCATTAACGACCGTCGTCCCCGTGACAAGCCCCCGGGCGCCTTCTGAAAAAAAGGTTGGCGATGTGAACGCTCGCACCTCGTCCACATCAATCATACTTCAAGCCATCTTCTTGATCTTATCAAAGAGCTGCTGCATCGTGTCCTCGTTACTCTTCGTAAACGAAAACGGCGAGTCAGTGAACCCCTCAAAGTAGACCGGCACATTGTCCAGCCGGTAGAATGTTCCCGAACACTCCATCGCATCGATAACACCAGGCAGCACCACATCGGATGCAATCGTAGTCGGGCACGGCGCAATATCGAGACAGACAAGCGGTATCTCACAGAGATACGATGCAGGGTCTGCCGGGATGTGGCAGACAAGATCAGCGCACATCACGAACGCCGCGTCCACATCGCGGTCTCGCAGCACGTCCACCATCGTATACTCGCCCGGATTGAACCTCGGGTAGCCCCGTGCAAAGTCGAGACCAAACGGGTAGCCGTACAGGTAGGATGCGATCTGGTTAAAGCCAGCAACGTTGCAGTGACCCCGAAGCGCACCTATCGAGAACTTTGTGTGGTTGTTAAGCTCTTTTATGAAGTTTAATGCCACCTCAACGTTTCTGTGCTTTCCGTACGACGAGCCAACGCCGAGCCCCACGTAGACGGTTCCGAAGTTACTCGCCTTCGCCATCTCAACCATCTCTTTCATGTCTGAGATCGGCACACCTGTAACATCCGCAGCCGATGGATGCGGTTCTTTTCCGTTTAATATGGTTGAGAGTGCGTTAAATAGCTCGTAGTCGCTGTTGGGATTCAACTGCACGTGAAGGTCCGCTGCCTCCGCTGTCGGCGTCTTCCGCGGGTCAACGCAGATCACAGTCCGATCGAACCTGCCGCGTTTGGTCCAGTAGCCTCTCGGGAAGATGCCGTATCTGGACATGTGCCTCGGCATCGACTCAAGAGCGTTGCATCCCCAGTATATGGAGAGATTCGTCCTGTTCTTTGACTGTCCCGCAGTCGCACCGACGATGCCTGACTCCTGGATTCCCATAACAGTCGGACCGTGGCAGATCGTTGCGTTTGAGTCCACTGCGGCACCGAGGTACTCACCGATGTGCAGTCCGATCTCCTGAGCCTCGCATGAGGTCTCGCTTCCAAGGAAGAGCAGGGGTCGCTTTGCCTCTGTGAGTATTTCGGCGGCTTTTGTGATTGCGTCGTTCCAGTCAGCCTTCTTGAGTTCGCCGTTCTCCTTTATCATCGGGTCTCTCAGGCGGTGGGAGCTAACAACCTCCTGGAATTTGGCATTCCCCATCTTACATGCGTTCTTAACAGTGATCTCGCCATCTCCAAGCTCCACCTGGATATCATCACACGATCCTCCGCATACCGGACATATAATATTCTTGGTAAACATATCAGTCGCCTCC
>JAUWCK010000096.1 GCA_030609345.1 Methanosarcinales archaeon
AGATTCAGAACTCCGATCTCCACAATCTCCCTCCTCGACTCGATGTTGTGCTTTTGCATGATGCGCCCGATAGGGATGTCCGCACGCATCAAATCCTCTTCCATGCCCTCTGGCATCTGCCTGATCGGGGCTAACGATCGGGCATAGACATACGCCACACCTCCGGCACGGAGCATGACCGTGCGCTCATTGACATGCTCGCTCACTGGTATGTCGAGCAGTCTGGCGATCTCATCATCTGCTATGGTGATGTGCTGCTGCTCTGTCTCGACGCTGACATGCTTCTTCGTCATCAGTTCGAGCAGGTGGGTGACCGAGCCGTCGGTGCCTGCGCAGATGCGAAGGCAGGTCGGAAGATCGAGCTTGTATAAGCGGTCGGTGACGTCCATTATCTCCTCTACTTCGTTTCCTCTGTCCCCTCTATAAAGATCGTCTGCGATGGGTACGCGATCTCGACACCCAGTTCCTCAAGGAGTTGCATGATCCGGAGGTTGAACCGTTCACGAACAGCAAGGAACTCATTCCACACTGTTGTCTTTGTGAAGCAGTAGATGAAGATATCGAGCGAATACGCGCCGAATTCAGTGAAATGAACCATGTAGAAGTTGTGATCGAAACCGGAATCTTCTTTTATGATCCGGTTGATCCCCTCGACCACCTCTTCCATCTGTTTCCTGTTCGTTTTATAAGAGATTCCGAGATTGAATTTTATCCTCCGTTTCTTCATCCTGGTGAAGTTCACGATCTCGGATTTGATGAACCTGCTATTCGGAACGGTCACGAGTGCCTGATCAAACCTGCGTATACGTGTGGACCGAAGCCCTACATCCTCAACAGTCCCCTCCACGCCATTGACCCGTATCCAGTCGCCGATATGGAACGATCGATCCGAGAAGACCGTGACCGATCCGAAGATGTTGCTCACGGTGTCCTGCGCTGCCAGAGCAAGAGCAAGCCCGCCGATGCCGAGACCAGCCAGGAGCGATGTAACATTCCAGCCGAGATTCTGCATCAGGAAGAGGACTGTAAGCGTCACCACAACGGCTTTGAGACTCTTTATAACAAGCGGCACCAGTTGCTCATCGAGTTTCGTCTCGGTCTTCATTGTCACCTGATACATGTAATAGGCAACGACATCGATCAGATGGAGCAGGAGCAGGAGCGCAACGAATGCGAATGCGAGCGTGAAGAACGAATGAAGGATCCATGCGATATCGAAGATTCCAATCTGCTCTGGCAGATGCAGCGAAGCTACGGCAAGATAAATTCCGGAGACCAGGATAAGGTAGCCGAGAGGGGATTTGAATGCGGCTACGAGCAGATCATCGATCTCGGTCTTTGTCTTTTTGGCAAGCTCCACCAGTTTCTTCTCGAAGAGGTACAGTGTGAGTTTGCGCAGGACAAGGGTGAAAAATATGATTAAGAAGAATGTGATCAGGTCGGTCGTTGAAATGCCGAGAGAATACTGATCGAACATGTTCTTGATATTTTCAAGCATGGTATCCTCTCTGTTGTCGATGGATTATGAAATTTTTCATAGATCTGTGAGTATGATCACGTTTCCTCTTCCCTTCTTCACTTTCTTGACCAATCCCCGATCCTCAAGATCGGTTATCATCAGACTCGCCTTCGCTTCCGAGCAATTGAGCCGCAGCCGCAGGTCTTTCTGTGTGATCCTACCTTCATGCTCCCTGATGATCAAGAGCACCTCCTGCAGATCAGAAGGGATCGCTGATTCCGCATCCACAGTTTCTAACTCTTCCGACCCCCCCGTTTCTCCGGATTCTTCCGGTGCTTCCGGTTCTGGCTCCACTGGTTCATATCCATAATCCTCCTTTCTGCCTGTTCCATCCGTTCCGCCCTTTCCGGTGCCCTTTTTACCCCTCTTCCACAAAAACAGGGCAGATACGATTGCCAGAACCGAGAGGATGCCGGTTGCATAGAGTAGCACTGTAGAATCCTCTTCATCCTCCTGGAGTTCTTCGTAATCGAAGAGATCCTCGCTTAAATTTATATCCTCGCATAGGTACGCTTCCTCAATAGGTGGAAACATCAGGAGATCGAGCACAAAGTCGCCATCCCCTACGATCGTGATCTCTTCTTCAGCACAATACTCGAGCAGATTGCCTCTATAGTATTCAGCACGGATCGTGTACGATCCTTCCGGCAGATCGAATGTGTAACTGCCAGAAGACGCGACCAGCTTCTGCGGCGGAGTTGAATTCACCAGAACGATCGTGTTCTCGAGAGCCTCGAACGTCGACCACTCATACGTGGTTCCGTGCACCACAGCAGCGGTTGCCGATGGCACACAGACCACGAATATCGCGATAAGTAGCAGACATCTTCGAAGCATCAGAATGTGGCAAGTTTCCCTTCTGCGACAAGTCTGGTGATGTCTGTGATGTTTGCAAGCGACGCATCGATGATCTCCGCAATCTCCCGCTGTAGCGCATTCAGGTCAGCGCCCTCTGCGGGAACGATTTGTGCATCAGCAACAAGCGGCTGGTCGATTGGCTTACCGATCTCGGATAGCATGCGGATGTAGATCTCATCGACCCCGTCCACGGTCTCGACAACCTCGGATGCGATCTTGTTGGTGAGCAGGTTGTATATCTTCCCGACATGGTTGACCGGGTTCTTGCCGCTCGTCGCCTCCATGCTCATCGGTCTGTACGGCGTTATCAAGCCGTTGCACCGGTTGCCGCGCCCGACAGATCCGTCATCCCCCATCTCTGCCGATGTCCCGGTCACGGTCAGGAAGAGCGATTCGTTTTTGAGGTCATCTGCGGTATTGATCAGCACATTGATCTCACGATCCGTGTAGTCGCACGCCATGTCTCTGATGTGATCGCGCAACTCATCTGTTACGCTGATGTAATGATCCAGATCGTTAAGATGGCGCCCGACCATTGCGCAGGCAACAACGAGTGTGATCTTGTCCTTGTCGCGAAGTCCCATGACCTTGGTGTCCTCCCCGATCGCAGGAATCTTCTTCCTGAGATTCATCAATTCACGTTCTGCCTTGTATACGATCTGCTCGGTCTCTGACAGCGGCGCAAATCCGACGCCGAAGGACGTGTCATTCGCACCCGGAATCGTTCGGTGGAAGACATCTTTCAAATCGGACGAGCCCTCCCCGAGTTTGCAGTCAAGAATGATATCGCGCTCCACATTTAGATTCAGGATGTTCTCCCTGAGATAGTCCCGGGCTGCCTGCAATGCGGTGGTATCGGTCGGGATGTGTATGCCATCGAACTCCTTCGTGGCTCTGCCGACCAGCAATATGTAAATCGGTGAAACGACCTCTCCGCCACCGAACGCGGGGTATGATCTGCCAGCCACGATCTGCGTCTCATCGGTGTTGTGGTGCAGCACTGCCCCACAGCGGTCCATATACTCGGCGCAGAGTGCCCGGCTGACAGCTTCGGAAAGTCCGTCTGCGATGCTGTCCGGATGCCCGATGCCCTTGCGCTCGACAAGTTCGATCTCCTGCTTCTCAATCGGAGTCTGTTTGAGCGGTTCCACCTTGATATTTCGTGTCATTGGAAGTACCTCTGTGATGAAGTGTATCTGTGCCGATGATATAAGATATTGGTTCTGGTCGGCTATATGCACCGGAAGAGTTGATATATCCCACACGATAACATACAATACACGGTGGTCGAATGCCATGAGAGTGCGTGATGTTATCAAGATAATCGAATCCGATGGCTGGTATCCGGTTACGATGAAAGGGGAGCCATTCGGCAGTACAAGCACCCGACCAAAACGGGACGGGTGACCATCGCAGGTCATCCCAGCCACGATTTGGCTCCCGGAACATTGGGCAGCATATTAAAACAGGCGAAACTAACTGAAAGGAGATAATTATGTATAGGTTTTTAGTTGTTACCGAAAAAGCAGACGGGAACTACTCATCATATTCGCCAGACCTGCCTGGTTGTGTGGCAACTGGCAGCACACACGAAGAAGTTGAGCAAAATATGTATGACGCAATCGTACTGTATATGAAAGGATTGATTGAAGATGATGCACCAGTTCCGGTATCACAAGCTTCTTCAGAATACCTCGTGATCGGGGAGCAGGTCACCGCCTGACCGATATTCCGAATTGCAAGCTCCAGCCGCCCGCCCGACCCGCGCTGGGGCGTGAGCGGCGACAAGCGCGTCATATCGCTCGATGCGCTGACGATCCTGCAGGCGGCGGGCGAGGGCATGAAGATCGGTTAAATTCAAGTATCGTGGTGATCTCCAACAATGCATGAGACGATGCGATCACCGAAACTCGCGAAATCAGAAGGAATGAAGGATGTGCAATCATGGCAGGATACAACACAACACAGAATCGGAAGATTACACGCAGAGCAACCATCAGCGCGCTTGTACTGGCGGCTCTCGCGTTCTGCGGCATGGCAGCTGCCGAGCAACTCTACGTCAATGAGAGCGGCTGGTGGCGCGATGACGGCGCGTTCAATGCAAGCACCGCGCCGATACAGGCAGCGGTGGGTAATGCGACTGCCGGCGATTCGATCTATGTGTGGAACGGGAGTTACACCGAGAATGTGGATGTAGACAAGCGGCTCACACTGGAAGGCGAGGGTGCGGATGTGGTGGTCGTGACTGCGCCGTCATCGGCATCCATCTTTGAGGTTACTGCTGATTATGTGAACATCTCCGGGTTTGCAGTGAGAGGAACAACGCACTACAATGTGGCTGGGATTTACCTAAACAATGTAGATCACTGCAACATCTCCGGGAATAATGCATCATACCACGACCATGGCATCTACTTGAAGTATTCGAGCGACAACACGCTGCACAACAACACCGCGAACTCGAACAACGACTGCAATGGTGACGGCATATATCTGTGGTCTTCGTGCAACAACGTGCTCACTGGCAACACCGTGAACTCGAACGACTACTATGGCATCTGCCTGTATTATTCGTGCAACAACATGCTCACCGGTAACACCGCGAACTCGAATGACGATGGTGGCATTAGAGTGGTTGGCAGTGGCAAAAACGATTATAATAACTCGATTGACACCACAAACACAGTAAATGGTAAGCCCGTTTATTATTTCTTTAATAAGAATGGTATTGTGTTGGATGGACTTGATGCCGGTCATCTGACACTTGCATATTGTTCAGACTGCACAATCAAAAACAGC
>JAUWCK010000184.1 GCA_030609345.1 Methanosarcinales archaeon
TCTTCTGTTATATAACCATGTTCGATTGCATGCGCGATAGACCGCTTGCCAACAATATTTACGATCGCCGCATCTTCAAGCGCATTTCCGACATCGGGCAGGGACACTATCTCGCCTTTATAAAAGAACTCAGAGACCTCCAGCGTCAGCTTACCGTCGCTGAATGTCTGCCCGATCAACTCTTGATCGCATACTGCGACCAGCAGAGTTCCACCGGATATGTGAGTCTTGAGGTATGTGATAATATTCCCTCCGATGCGAATTAAACGCAGGCAATCGATTGCTTCTGTGTTACCACGTCATGATATAAATACCTATGTCGTCAGCCGGGTTATCGCCTTGCGCGGCATGCTCACTTCCATGTCACATAACCCCGGGTCCCGTCCACCTCCACAAGATCCCCGTCATGAAAGACCGCGAACGGATCCTCGTTGAGACGGTCCACGAGCGGAATATCGGATATGATCGCGCCCACAGCAACGATCGTCTCGGATGTGAGGTTGATCATGGCGCACGGGGCTACACCGTTCTTCTTGAGACTGTAGATTATGTACGACCCAACCGTCGATCCTTTTCCGTATGGGAAGAGGAAAACACGGTCTGCAATCGAAACGCCCTTCTTCGGATGATTCTTCTCTATGATCTCCCCGGTATTCGGATCGATTCCACCAAGAAACGATATCGGAGTCTCAGAGATCAGAATCTTGCCGGAAGCTACTCCCTTCGATACCGGATGCCCTGCAATCATCGTGCTCATAAATACTCCTCGATCAGACGCTTTGCCCATCCCAGTTTTTTCTTTTTAACATCATTTACGTCCGGATCGTCGTAATCGAATCCGAAGAGCGCAACACTTGCAGCACCAGATGCTTTTGCGAGGAAGACGCACCGATCCCCGTCAGAGAAGCCGCCAAAGTTATGGATATCGTCAAACGGCTCTGACTGTGTCGTGCCAAGCACCCTCCCTGAGAGCCGCGGCACAACCGACCGGATCGCGGGGATATTGTCGCCGTGCGCATGAACCACCACGAAAGACCCTTCTTCGCTTGCAGAGATGATATCCTCGATCGTTCCATCCAGATCGGTCACGATCACGTCCGGAATTATCCGGTTCGCCATCAGGACGGTCGTTGCGCCATCTGCCGCGATGACGAGATGCTCTGGCATGATCGAATCGATCTGTGACGCAAGCGATGGCGCATTCCCGCACACCGCGACGTCTCTTCCTGATATGATGCCGCGAAGATCCGCAAGTGCGCCTGCTCTTCCGTGCAGCAGGTCTGCAAGGATGCGTGCGCTTGCGTCGTCTTCGGATCGGTCGAAGCCGAAGTCTGCAAGGATTTCTGTGTAGAGTGGCTCCCATTCGCTAAACTCCATGAATGCATGGATCGCTGTCGCTGCGGTTAAGTTTTTCTACGATTGAACCGGTTTGGTATCATGGTCTTTAAGAAGCGAACCCGCGTCGATCTTGCAAAGAAGATGCTCCTCGAACATATCACCCCAATCGAGAGGCGGGAGCGCGTATCGGTAAAAGACGCTGTGGGCAGGGTCCTCGCAGAGGAGATCGTATCCACAATCGACGTCCCGGATCACAGGCGTGCCGCGATGGATGGGTACGCTGTTCGTGCGGACGAGACGACCGGTGCCTCGCCAGCAAATCCTGTGCTGCTTCGGGGGGGTATCGATTGCGTCCGTGTGCATACGGGATCACCAGTGCCTGATGAGATGGACGCGGTGGCCATGATCGAGGACACCATACCGGCAGAGCGTGGCGGGGTGGTCGAGATCCGTTCTGCCGTGCACCCGAACAAGCACGTCAGCATGGTCGGGGAGGACGTCTGCCATGGCGATACCGTCTTCGGAAGCGGGCATCACCTCCGCGGATGTGACATCGCAATGCTCGGCATGATCGGCATATCACACGTACATGTATACACCCGCCCGAGGGTTGCAATCATCCCGACAGGATCGGAACTCGTCCCGATGCAGAGCGAAAGTGAGACTGGCAAGATCCGGGAGACGAACGGGATTATGGTCGGTCTTTACGTCGAAAAATGGGGCGGGATTCCGGTTTACAAAGATATCGTCATCGACGATCCCGATCTGATCGAGAAGGAGATTCTTGCGTCCGCAGACTGCGATGCGATCATCCTCTGCGGCGGCACATCGGTCGGGGCGCGGGATTACGTGCCAGGCGCGATCGAATCACTCGGGAGTCTGCTGGTGCACGGTGTCGGTCTGAGTCCGGGAAAGCCTGCCGCGCTCGGCATGATCGACACGATCAACAAGATGGGGGGCGAGACAGAGGCGCTCCCTGTACTATCGCTGCCCGGATACCCGGTTGCGTGTCTGATCACCCTACTTGAGTTTGGGCGTCCTGCTATCTGCGAACTGGCGCGAATGCCCCTGATGCCGGATCGGCTGATGCGCGCACGTCTCGGCGCAAAGATCGCATCGAAGATTGGATATCTCACCTACACAAGGGTGCGGGTCACTGGTGGCGTGGCGCATCCGGTCATGACGTCCGGAGCAGGCATCCTCAGTTCGGTAACCGGGTCAAACGGATTTGTTGTAATCAGGGAGGAATTAGAAGGGCTCGATGAAGGCGACGAGGTCGATGTTATCCGGATCGAGTGATCCACCATCTACCCGGATCGTTAAGAAGGCTCGACGATGGCAACAATCTCCTCGATGGTCTTTCCAAGTTCTGCCAGTACCATGCCAAGATTCGTGTCTGGTTCGGTCATCGCTGCCAGCAGCATCTTTCTGCCCGCGCCCATCACGATCAGACGCCCGCGGTGCGACTCCACGATCATGCGGTCAGGCACCCCCTGAGCCAATCCCTCTGATGTGATCTCAGCGGCTCCAAGCATCGTTGCTGCCATGGCAGCGAATGTTTTCGCATCCGTTGGCGCATTCGCTGCGATCAGCACCCCATTCCGACTCACTATCGCGCTTACCTCGATTGCGGTCTTATTATGCAGGTCTGACAGTGTTTTGTCGAGTGCGTCCATCGTGGTCATGCGGCAGCTCTCCTGGATGATCCATCCATCTTTCCAAACTTTGTTTTAGGATTATTAAACTTTCGATGCGGCAGGAGTGTCAGGTTAC
The DNA here is from genome assembly GCA_030609345.1 of Methanosarcinales archaeon. The sequence continues at coordinate 3,112 of JAUWCK010000184.1, forward strand.
ATGGTGTCCGGATCAGGGATCACGAATAACTGGCGAACTGCGCCACAACCACTCGAAACCCACCCTCCGTGCTATAGTAACTTTGCAGCCACAAGCGAACCAAAGAATTTATATCACCGCCCCCCTCATAGTGAATCGCAGCCCGATGATGTAGCGGTCAATCATCTGGGACTCTGGATCCCAGCACCTCGGTTCGAATCCGAGTCGGGCTATTTTATGGAAATTGATGAGACGAGAGAACTGATAGAGAAATATGCGCTCCAGAATGCCGTGAAGTA
>JAUWCK010000220.1 GCA_030609345.1 Methanosarcinales archaeon
ATTGTGAATATTTATTCATTAATGCCAAGACCGAGACGCCACCGGCATATACGGTCATCATTCGATTACGACTACTGGAGACCGTGTGCAACCTGTCTGGAGGACCGCGGCGAAGTGGTCCTGAAGATGGAAGAGATGGAAAGCATCCGGCTGAAGGATCATCTCGGGATGGATCAACGTGAGGCGGCAAACCTTATGAAGGTCTCGCAACCAACATTCCACAGGATCCTCTCCGAGGCAAGAAGAAAGATCGGATGTGCACTGGTCTCTGGCAAAGCGATACGAATCCACGGAGGGACGTACGAGATGGCAATGACGCAAGCGAGGAAGTTCCAGTGCTATGACTGCCAGCATGTATGGGAGGTTCTACATGGCATTGGAAGACCCCAGAACTGCCCGAACTGTGGAAGCGTGAACATACGCAGGGCAGAGGACGATCGCGGCTATGCCAGAGATGGCGGTGGCAGACATGATATGCAGTAACAGTAAGATGGTGAAATCATGAATAAAGACGAAGAGAGTATGGCTCAAGAAAAACGCTTAAAAGAGCGTATGGGAAGAGTAAAGCACAAAATAATGGTTATGAGTGGAAAGGGCGGCGTTGGAAAGACCACCGTAACAGTCAACCTCGCACTCACACTTGCGGCAAAAGGATATGAGGTCGGGATCATGGATGCCGATATTCATGGTCCGAATATCCCGAAGATGCTCGGGATCGAGGACGAACGTCCCGATGTATCAGAGGAGGGTATAACTCCTGTCTTCGTACCTCCGCGTGTGAAGGTTATGTCCCTTGCATTTCTGCTTGCAAGCAAGGATACGCCAGTGGTATGGCGGGGACCGCTCAAGATGGGTGCGATCAAGCAGTTCTTATCCGACGTCATCTGGGGCGATCTGGACTGCCTGATAATCGACCTCCCGCCCGGAACCGGCGATGAACCATTGAGTGTCGCTCAGTTGATCCCGGAGATCGACGGCGCGATCGTCGTCACCACTCCGCAGGACGTTGCCCTGCTGGATTCAAGGAAGTCGGTGACTTTCGCAAAGGAGCTTGGGATGCCTGTAATCGGGATCATAGAGAACATGAGCGGGTTCAAATGCCCGAAATGCGGTGAAGCGATCGATCTATTCAAGATCGGCGGTGGCGAACGCGCTGCCGCTGACATGGGTGTACCGTTCCTTGGCAGGATTCCAATTGAGGTTAATATCGTTGAGTCCGGCGACAGCGGCATTCCGTTCGTGCTTGCACACGAGTCAGAGGCTGCCAGCGCCTTCGAGACGATCGTTGACAGTATAGAACATATTGTGAAAGGAGAGTGATATAAATGAAGATATGCGTAACGTCAACGGGACCATCCCTGGATGCGCCCGTAGACCCGAGATTCGGTCGATGCCAGTACTTCGTGATCGTGGACTCAGAGACAATGGAGTATGAGGCGATGCCGAACCCGAGTATAGGCGCGTCAGGCGGCGCAGGAATACAGGCGGCACAGACCGTTTCCGGCAAGGGCGTTAGCGTCGTTGTCACAGGAAACCTGGGACCGAATGCGGTCCAGACACTCACTGCTGCCGGAATCGAGATGGTGACGGGCGCAAGCGGCACCGTCCGCGATGCAGTCGAGCAGTACAAGAGCGGCGGGCTTTCGCAGACCACGAGTCCAACTGTTCCCGAGTATTCTGGACTCGGCGGCGCTGGCGTTGGTGCTGGTGCTGGCGCAGGTGCCGGAATGGGCGGTGGTAGAGGTATGGGTGGCGGTCGCGGCGGCGGTCGCGGCATGGGTGGAGGTATGGGACGTGGTATGGGCATGGGAGTTCCGGTAACGCCCGCTCCTGCAGCGCCAACTACACCCCCACCACCACAAACCAAAGAACAGGAGATACAGGGCTTAGAAAGCAATGTAAAAACCTTAGAAAGCCAGATGGAAGAGATCAAGAAAAGACTTGAAGAACTGAAGAAATAGGAGGCGAACAAAATGCAAGGCGGACACAGAAATATGTACTATGCAACAGGCATGCCCGGATGGATGCGGTTTGGCTACTCACCAGGATGGGTTGGACGGAGTCCAGGTGGACTGCCACCAACTGTTCAGTATATGCAAACCGGGACGTGGCCGACACCACAACCGCAGGCTACAGTGGCAGGAATGCCGTCTGGTATGCCAGCCATGCCTGCACAGCAAGAGGTCGCAATGCTTGAGTCTCAGGCAGCGATGTTGGAACAGCAACTGGAGCAGATCAAGAAGAGGGTCGAAGAGCTGAAGAAATGAAGTACCAGATCGACGAATCGCTCTGCGTAGGGTGTGGATTGTGTGTTAATTCATGCCCTGTGCGAGCAATAACATTGTCAGATAAGGCAAAGATCGACATTGATCGATGTACTGGCTGTGGAGCTTGTGCTAACGTGTGCAAGCTGGGAGCGATCATTGAGGTGCCGGATAAACCGGTGCATGTGAGTGGATCCGTGCCCGCCGCAATTGCGTCCGGAGTCGCGACCGCCATAGGGGCTGTTGGGAGTGCAATCAAGCGTTACACGAATAGCAGCAGTCTCACCGGATCCCGTCGAAGTGGTACAGGGCGCGGAGGCGGTCGTGGTGGTGGACGTGGCGGCGGCGGTCGCGGTATGAATAAACAGAATAAAAAGAGGTGACAACAATGCCAAGAGGAAGAGGTTTTGGAAGAAGAGGCTATGGATTCTGCAGACAGTATCCATTGCTTCCGATGGGATCGATACCTACGGGAACGGCGTATCCATGGGCATATCCATGGTTCCCGAGAGGTGGATACATGAGTTATTACTGGAGGTGATATAAATGCAAGCAAGACACCGATACCTGTATTATGCAACAGGCGTGCCAGGCTGGATGCGGTTTGGCTATTCTCCAGGCTGGGGAGGGCTTCCACCGGGAGCTCAG
>JAUWCK010000192.1 GCA_030609345.1 Methanosarcinales archaeon
GTACGTGTTTAGCCGCTCAGCCTCGCCCTCATCATCTGGAGACTGTTGAGTTCCTGCTGCGCCCATGTCGCCAGCACCGTCATGATCCGCTCGTGAATTGACGTCCCTTTTCTATTACGCAGCGTCCCCACGATCTTCCGCTGGACGACATGCTCGCGAAGTGCCCTTTCCGCTCTGTTATTGGTCGACTCCACGCCCGGATGAGTGACAAACGTGAACCAGTAATCAAATCCATTCTCTATCTTGCCAATGAGCTTTTCCACCTTCTCGCTTCCGTATCCTCTCTTGAGCCATCGTTTGAGCGTTGCTTGCGCATTATGTAACAGTTTCTCCCGAGTTTCAGGAGGCGGGTCACCCTCCAGCGCGTCAATCAGTTTATCATGGAGTCTATTGAGTGCCCGGTGTAAAGGAACCGCCTCCGCAATCTTCTCGGAAAGATCCTTTGATTCTCGAAGTAGATGTGCCCAGCAACGCTGGATACGGTTTGTAAATTTGGCATACGGTTTCCAGCCGTCACACACGATCATTCCCTTGAATCTCCTCGTCAGAACCTCTATCAGCACTTTCGTGCCCCGACTATTCCGAATCACGACAAAAGTCTCTGAGGGGGTGGTGAATGCCCATATCCAATGCTTCTTTCCCTGGACATCTATTGAAGTTTCATCCACATTCAGAATCGGAGCGTTACGAACTCGTTCTAGAATTGCGTCATATTCTGATTGAACCGCATCAGCAGCACGGCGAGTGAGATCCAGTATCGTAGCGGGACTGATGTCCAATCCATACTGCCGTATCAGCGCGTTCCGAATCTTCCGGTGTGGCAGCCTATCTTCATATTTCAGCAGTGCCGCCTGAGCAATCGTGTTGTTACCGAATATACCTTCTTTTGGACAACCCGGATCGGTTGCAACGACTTCTTTCTGGCAGTGTGGGCAGGTGTAATGTGCAATTTTGTATTCGGTGACGATAACAGGTTGTGGTTCCGGAATCTCCTCGATAACCCTCTTTTCCACGCTGAACGGGTCACCAAGCTCAGTTCCGCAGTCCGGACATCGATCTTTCGTGACCTCCACCTGTCTATCAGGCTTTGCGGGAGGTCGCGTCATGCCCTTATGTCCTTTCTTCTGCCCCGGCTTCTTCCCACTGCCTTTATCCAGATCCTTTTTGCGCTTGCCGCCACGTTTCAGACTTGGTGGGGTATGTGCGTTCTCATACATAGCCAGTTGGCAACGAGCGCCTTTATGCATACCTTAAGCGACTCGTTCTCATGCTTAAGTTGTTTGATGATCGTGTCCTTGCCCATCGCCCTCTTAGAAGACTATTACATTAATAATATAGAAGTTTTGTGGTCGAAGATGGGTTTTAGATCGATCTGGAAGAACAGTGGGATGGGTGGTTATATAGGGGAGCTAAACACATACACAAAGTCAAGTTAATATTACCTTATTCTCATCTGTATCGTCTTAAACATTTTTGAATCGGATGTATCAATCTAAAAAAGCATCAACTTATTATAACGAAATCCATAACACAGAAAACATAAATGAAAGACCTTGTAAACAACTTCGAAATTCCCCAAGAATGGATAAAGCGTGCAACCCTCCCTGAAGACGAACTGATACAGCAGGCAGAGCGTGGTGCTGACCACCGGACGCATCGGCATGAGGTACTCGAATATGCTGTTTCCGGATTACACGATTGTCATGGTAGGAAACAGGATTTTAGAAGGACTCGATGCTGCAAAGGACAAAAGCGAAGCGATCGTCTGCGGACTTCCGGGGCTGATCCTGAAATGGATCGATCCTGATATATTGCACGGATCAGGTAGTCTCACGACCCAGGAATTGATCGACCGGAACCCGGCTGACGCAAAAGAGGAGTCTCCGGGTGTGCGCATCGTCCTCTTAAACCGTGACGGCTCGATACTGCGAGATTATACGCCCTAAAACCGGATATCAGCTTTCCTGCCCTCATCCTCGATATCGGTTGATCTACGATCTGGATAGTACCATTGACAGGCTGATCGCTAAGACAACATTGGATACACACATCGCCAGCAGCAGCACGTACATGACCGGCACATCCAGCGAAAAGACGTCGCACCATCTGATTCGCATCAGATCTCCCCAACTTGCGGCGAATATGCTTTCAGGTATCGTTTCTTCGATATCCTCCAGTCCTATGACTGTATTCACCGATGTTTCGAGAATGTTTTCAGTCTGCGGGTCAAATATGCCAGATCTCGCCAGATAAATCGAAACAGACTCCATCCGCTGGATATTATTGTTCACACCTCTCAACATCTTCACGAATCTACCGAACATATCGTACGACATGGCTTCCTCCATGTCATCGAAGACGACCATACATCTGCCAAATTCCCCGATTGCATTGTAGATCGAATGGAGCATGCAGTCATAGTCTGCCGAGTCCGAGCAGTGGATCACATCGCCGTTGCTGTCGGTTCCACCGCTGATCATATCGATGAACAACATGTTATCGGTCAATTTGTAAACCTTTGAGTCGTATCTGGACTGGAGTGATCTGACGGTATCCGGAGGGTGTTTGTAGCAGACCCAGATCACGCTCTCGACAGGAGCGTTCAGGCACACCTGATAAACCGCTTCGTAGAGATCCTTCTCCTTGCGCCCATACAACAGCACGCTTCCATGAGAGAATATGTCCTCGAATGATTTCATTGCACTTTACCCCTTGTTTAATCATCTGTCGTTCATGTAATAAATATGTAACCCTCCCCTCTTGCGCCCTCCAAGGTGACACCACCGGATAAGCAGAAGTTTTATATGCGAATCGTTGTTAATTAGCTAAAAATAGGTATTTATCAGGCTTGAAACATGACTCCCACCCCCTTCCTCCTGATCGACAACAGCGTTCATAATCAGGACATGTACTATGCGACCCGTTTCCTTGCACCAGATCAATTTTTATATTTGAGATCAGGAGACAAGGAGATCCTCATGGTGCCGGAGATGGAACTCGGTCGCGCCCGCAAGGAATCGCGGATCAGCGATGTCCACACGACAGCGGATTATCACGTAATCGAGAAACTGAAACGCTACGGGCGAGACCGCGCGCAATCTCTGGTCATATCAGAACTGCTACACGACGAGGGCGTAACCGAAGTCACGGTCCCACATAACTTCCCGGTATTCCTTGCAGATGAATTGAGAGGCGACGGATTCAAGATCACCCCTGTACAGAGTCCGATCAGAAAATTGCGATCCGTAAAGACCAGAGAAGAGATCGAATGGATCAAAAAAGCACAGATCTGCTGCGAAGCTGCCATGCAGAGTGCAATCGATCTGATACGAAGA